>JAKSMZ010000015.1 GCA_024400355.1 Bacteroidales bacterium | reverse complement strand
AGAGTACCGGATTGTGGTTCCGTGGGTCGTGGGTTCGAATCCCACCTTCTACCCTCAAACCTGAACATCTCTTAACGCTTCGTTGAGAGATGTTTTTTTATCCGTTGACTCGTTACGTTTCTTTATTATCAGAGCGCATGCCACTTGGAAGTCGCCGGCGGGGAAATGCTTTGTGTATGAGCCTGGTACGACGACCGAGCGGGCAGGCACAAAGCCTCTGTACTCGACAGGTTCGGTGCCGGTCACGTCGATGATTCTTGTCGATTGCGTGATGACGGTGTTCGCGCCGAGCACAGCCTCTTCCTCCACCCTCACGCCTTCGACGACGATGCAGCGCGAGCCGATGAAACAGTTGTCTTCGATGATGACGGGGGCAGCCTGCACGGGTTCGAGCACGCCGCCGATGCCGACACCGCCGCTGAGATGCACGTTTTTGCCAATCTGCGCGCACGAGCCGACGGTAGCCCACGTGTCAACCATCGTGCCGCTGTCAACGTATGCGCCGATGTTGACATACGACGGCATCAGGACGACACCTTTATTAATAAAAGCACCGTAGCGGACAGTCGCCGGAGGCACGACACGCACGCCAGCCTGCCCGAAACCGTCCTTCAACGCGATTTTGTCGTTGTACTCGAAGATGCCGCTCTTGCTCACCTCCATCTTGTTTATCGGAAAGAACATGATGACGGCTTTTTTCAGCCATTCGTTCACGACCCACTGTCCACCGGCCTTTTCAGCGATACGCAGCTGCCCGCAGTCAAGCAGGCGCACCACCTCGCGGATGGCGTCACAGGTCTCGTTTCTCTCAAGCATGGAGCGGTCGTCCCAAGCGTCTTCGATAATCTTTTTAATGCTATCCATAATTTTGATAAATGAAAGTGCAAATGTAAGACAAAAACCAATATCTTTGCCCTATAATTTTTTACGATGAAAAACAACAGATTTCTATCACCTTCGCAGATGGCATGGCAGCGTTACAGGAAGAATGCCACAGGCATGATTTCGTTGATTTTCATTATTTTATGTGTATTGTTAGCGATATTCGCCTATTACATCATCCCCGACGACACGCCGGATGCCAACACGCAAATCCTTGAGATAAGCACGCAGAAACCAGGTTTCGGGGTCGATGTGCTGCTCGTCCCCAAGCCGGTCAGACCGGAGAAGGCGGGGTTCCTGAAGAAACTGTGGAGCGGACAGCCGAGCGCGTTCAGGCAGATACCGTTCGACTCGCTGAAGGTCGGAGAGACAAGCACCACGGTGTATGTCTTCAACCCCGAACATTCCGGTGAGGTGAAGACCGAGGTTATAGACCACGAAGTTTTCACCACGAATTGCACGGATAGCACGAATATTGAGGATTTTGTGGTTCACAGGCGTTTCATTTTGGGGACAGATCAGTTCGGGCGTGACTTCCTGAGCCGCATAATACTCGGCACGCGGATAAGTCTGTCGGTCGGTTTCATCGCGGTGATTCTCAGCGTGGTGATAGGATTGTTCATCGGCGGGCTTGGCGGTTTCTTCCGCGGTCGTGTCGATGACGTGGTGATGTGGTTCATCAATGTTGTTTGGTCGCTGCCGACGTTGTTGATTGTCATAGCGATAACCTTCGCCTTGGGCAAGGGAGTCGTTCAGGTCTTCATCGCCGTCGGGCTTACGATGTGGGTTGAGGTGGCGCGTGTGACGCGCGGGCAAATCCTGTCGGTCAGGGAGACGACCTTCGTGGAGGCCGGACGCGCGTTGGGCTTCAGGAATGCAAGAATCATCATCAGGCATATCATCCCGAACGTGATAAACCCGATAATCGTCATCTCGGCGGCCAACTTCGCCACGGCGATACTCCTTGAGGCGGGGTTGAGTTTCCTTGGCATCGGGGTGCAGCCGCCAACGCCGTCATGGGGTTCGATGATCAAAGAAAACTACGCCTACATCATCTTGAACGACGCGTATTTAGCGATACTCCCAGGCATCGCCATCATGCTTCTCGTACTCGCTTTCATGCTGATGGGCAACGCCTTACGCGAGGCGTTGGACGTCAAGAAATAAATTTGAAATATTTGTTTCCATTAGCGAAAAATTTTGTAATTTTGCACGCTCAAAAAAAAGCTAACAGCGGATGTGGCGTAATTGGTAGCCGCGCCAGACTTAGGATCTGGTTCCGTAAGGAGTATGGGTTCGAGTCCCTTCATCCGCACAGATAATCAATAAATTACGCATAATGAAAACAACACAGACAATGGACGGCGAACTCATCGCCAAGATTCAGATTGACATAGAGAAGGCTGACTACGCTGACGAAGTCACCAAGGCATTGAAAGATTACCAGCGCAAGGCTACAGTCCCTGGCTTCCGCCAAGGCAAGGTTCCGTTCGGGATGATTCAGAAGATGTACGGTGCGTCGGTCACGTTCGACAAACTGAACAGGAAAGTGTCGGAAGCCCTCAACAACCACATCATCGAGAACAAGATTGACGCCATCGGCTATCCGCTTCCGGATCCGGAGAAAGAACAGCCGGCAGACCCTGAGACACAGGAGACAATGAGTTTCTTCTTCGAGGTCGGCCTCAAGCCACAGGTCAACGTCAACCTCGGTGACATCACGATGGATTATTACAACATCAAGGCTTCTGAGAAAGAACTTGATGCCACAATCAGCCGCATCCAGGAGAACAACAAAGCCGAAGACGGCACCATGCCGGAACTCAACGAAGAGTTCTTCAAGAAGTTCTTCCCCGGCAAGGACATCAAAGACATCGAGACATTCCGCAAGGAAGTCGCCGGCGAGATGGAGAAACAGTATGTCATCGAAGCCGACAGGATGTTCTACAACCTTGCCATCGAAAAGCTCGTGGGCGAAGTCAGGTTCGACCTGCCTGACGCATTCCTGAGACGCTGGATCGTGGCCAACAGCGACGGCAAGATCACAGCCGAGGACGTCGAGAAAGACTACGACAGGACATACGCCAACACATTCAGATGGCAGGTCATCGAAGAAGCCATCGCCAAGGCGAACCCTGAGCTTGTCCTCAAGGAAGAGGAAGTCAGAGACTTCGTCAGGAAGATGTACTTCGGACAGCTCGACATCACAGGAATGGATGAAGACATGAAGAAACGTCTCGACGGCATCGTTGACGCAGTGCTCAAAGACGAGAACCAGCGCCAGAACATCCACAACCAGGTCGCCGACCAGAAACTCACAGAGTTCTTCAAGAAGAACATGAAACTCAACACCGTTGACACCGACTACGAAGGTTTCGTGAAGGCCGTCATGCCTGAGATGCCAGAGATGCCGGAAGCGGAAAAAGAAGAGAAATAAAACATGATTTAATAACATGATATAGAGACGTCACACGAGCGTGGCGTCTCTATATTCGTCTAAACAAACACCATTATGAACACAAACAGCGAATTTTACAAATATGCCACAAAACATTTGGGCATCAACGGATTAGGACTTGAAAAATACGCCAGCAACATCACCAGCTACATCTCCCCGACCATCATTGAGGAACGTCAGCTCAACGTGGCGCAGATGGACGTTTTCTCACGTCTGATGATGGACCGCATCATCTTCCTCGGCGACCAGATTGACGACTACGTCGCAAACATCATCCAGGCCCAGCTGCTCTTCCTCGAGTCGTCCGACCCGAAACGCGACATACAGATATACCTCAACTCCCCTGGCGGATCGGTATATGCCGGACTCGGCATCTACGACACCATGCAGTTTGTGCAGCCTGACGTCGCCACGATATGCACAGGCATGGCAGCGTCAATGGCAGCGGTGCTGCTTTGCGCCGGCGCTGCAGGAAAACGCTCAGCCCTCAAGCACTCACGCATCATGATCCACCAGCCTATGGGCGGAATGCAGGGACAGGCTTCCGATATCGAAATCACAGCGAGAGAGATACAGAAACTCAAGAAGGAACTGTACGAAATCATCGCCACACACTCAGGACAGCCGTTCGACAAAGTGTGGGCAGACTCCGACCGCGACTACTGGATGACATCAGCCGAAGCCAAGGATTATGGCATGATTGACGAAGTGCTGTCAAAGAAATAGTTGAAAGAGTAGAGAGTAGAGTTAAGAGAGTAGAGAGTTAAAAGTTTAAAAATGACGAAAAGACCTGTAAACCACTGTTCGTTCTGCGGGAGGCCTGAAAACGAGACAAACCTCTTGATAACAGGCATCGACGGATTCATCTGTGACGACTGCGTCAGCCGCGCACACATCATGCTGATGGAAGAGGAAAATCACCGCAAGAAAGCCGCGGCACCCGATTTCAAACTTCTCAAGCCTTTGGAAATCAAGAATTTCCTCGACCAATATGTCATCGGGCAGGACAGCGCAAAACGTGTGTTGGCAGTCGCCGTGTATAATCATTACAAACGTCTGAACCAGACAAACGATGACAACGACGTTGAGATAGAGAAGTCGAATGTCATCCTTGTCGGCGAGACAGGAACAGGCAAGACCTTGCTGGCCAAGACGATAGCGAAGATGCTCAACGTGCCTTTCGCCATCGCCGATGCAACGGTCCTCACCGAAGCCGGCTATGTCGGAGAAGACGTCGAGAACATCTTAGTCAAACTGCTGCAAGCTGCCGACTATGATGTAGCCGCAGCAGAGAAAGGCATCGTCTTCATCGATGAGATTGACAAGATAGCAAGGAAAGGCGACAACCCGAGCATCACACGTGACGTCTCCGGCGAGGGAGTTCAACAGGCAATGCTGAAACTCCTTGAGGGCACTGTCGTCAACGTACCGCCACAAGGCGGACGCAAGCACCCCGAACAGAAGATGATTCAGGTGAACACAAAGAACATACTGTTCATCGCCGGCGGCGCATTCGACGGCATAGACAAGATAATAGCCAACCGCGTGGGAACAAACGCAATAGGTTACGGTTCCGACATGAAAGAACAAATTGACCGCGACAACCTCCTTCAATATATCGCACCGTCTGACCTCAAGAAATTCGGCCTCATCCCTGAAATCATCGGACGTTTCCCGATTCTGACATATTTGAACCCACTCGACAGGGCATCACTGAAACGCATACTCACCGAGCCGAAAAATGCCATCACGAAACAGTTCACAAAACTATTCGCGATGGACGGCATTAACCTGATAATCAGCGACAAAGTGTTGGATTTCATCGTTGACAAGAGCATTGAGTTCAAACTTGGTGCCCGCGGGCTGCGCTCCATACTCGAAGCCATCCTCAACGACGCGATGTTCGACATGCCGTCATCAGGCGAGAAAGAGCTGAAAATCGATGTGAATTACGCAAAGTCCAAACTGTCGAACGACGTTTTGGCTAAAAGATAAAAGTCAAGAGAGTAGAGTTGAGAGAGCCGACACAAATTGTCAAGTCTCTCTGGCTCTGCTCCAATAAATCACTTGCCGCGTCCCTGGATGACTATCAGCACCGTGTAAATCAATATCTTGATATCTACAGCGAGGTTCATGTTCTCGATATAGAGGATGTCATATTTCAGGCGTTCGACCATCTCATCGACGGTGGAGGCATAGCCGTATTTCACTTCGCCCCAGCTCGTGATGCCAGGTTTCACTTTAAGAAGCATTCTGTAATGAGGCACCTTCTCCACAATCTTATCAATATAGTACTGACGTTCAGGACGGTAGCCGACTATCGACATCTTACCGCCGAGGACGGTGAAGAATTGTGGTATCTCATCAAGACGCACCTTGCGCATGAACCTGCCCCATTTCGTGATTCGCGGGTCGTCATCCTTCGAGAGCTGCGGCCCTAAATCTTCAGCATTGACATACATACTCCTGAATTTCAGCATGTTAAATGGTTTGCCATGCTTCCCGATCCGTTCCTGCCGGTAGAAAACCGGACCGGGCGAGGAACATTTCACCATTATCGCAGTGAAAATATAAACCGGCGACAGGATGGTGATGACCATGACTGACGCCACGATGTCGAAGACCCTTTTGGTGAACGCCTGCCATACCGGCATCGGCTCAGGAGAAATCTCAATGAGCGGGGCGTGCCAGATGCCTTCCTGCCTGATGGTGCCGAAAACCAGATCCTGCATTATCGGGATGATTTTTATCTTGACATCAATAGTCTCAAGAAGAAGCAGAATATTGTCAATCATTTTAGTTTCCGAACGCTCAATTGCAATAATAACCTCTTCTATATCATTGTCTTTAACGACTTTCTCAACATCCTTGTAATATCCGAGATGCGGTATGTACTTAGCGAGTTTAAATTCGCTCCAGTCATAGACATTGACGAAACCGACTATCGTGCTTCCCGTTGAAAGTTCCTGATTCTCAATCTCTTTATAAATATCACAAGCATTGTCATGGCTCCCGATAATCAAAGTGTTGTAACCGATTTTACGGCTGTGAATCTGTCGCGCCGTGATTGTAGTGATAACTAATCGGCCGCTATAGGTCAGCAGAAACTGTATTGAGAACAGAATGAACAGATAATCGTAATACGTTCTGTACGAGCTGATTGTGTCGTTCAAGATTGTCAGGAAGAACAGCACCACCGACCCGACCAGTGTCACCAGCAAGGTCTGGCCGAGTTCACGGACTCTTGATTTGAAATAGACTCTCCTGTAAGAACCGGCGAGCAGATAAAGGAACACCCAGCCGAGCGGGATCAGGACAATCCCAATCCAGAAGTTTTTGTCATCGAAAATCGTGTCAAACTGGCTGCAGAAGTCCTGCATCTCGGAGTTTTTACGATAGCAGAAAAACAAAAACCATGCTGCCACGGAAGCAATCCAGTCCCAGCAGACATATTTTGCGGTCAGTTTACTTCTATTTATTTTCCTAATCACGATAAACCACCTTTATGTTGTCAAAATAGAAATTCGCCGTCTCACCATTGACACTCGAGCCTGCGATGAACAATTTCCACCATTTTGCGGTCTGATTGTCCGTAACGGTAGGTCCAAGATTGATATAGATTTTCTTCCATTCGGATGACGGTCTCACCCAGACAAGCTCGAAATTCTCGTAGCCGTTTTGCGTTAACGCATACAGCCCGACTTCAAACTCCACATCGCAACGGTAATCCAATTCAAGCAGTATGTAATTGCCCATTTTCGGCAGATCATCCATTCTTTCAGACAAGATACAAAAGTAACCTATTGTATCACAAAGAGTTACCTTGCCCGAATATTTCGACTTCTCAATATTGCCAGTCCATGCCAAAGGGTCATAGTCGGGATAACCTTCAATGCAACTCACTCGGTAAATCGTCGTGTCACTGTTGTCAGCCTTGGAAAACTTCATCGCGACAGAGTTGAAATCCTCCATCATCTTGAATTTAACCTGTCCATCATCAACTGAATAGTATTCTGTCTCAGGATAGACCGTATCAGTTTTTCCTGGCGTAAACTCAAAACCTTTAATGACAACCGGCCTGTAAAACGGGTATTGTATTCTTGTTGACGCGATGCCGTTCAACTTGACCCCCGGATAAAGTGTCACTGTATGTTTCCCTTTGCTTAAAATCGGGACAGTGACCGATGTGTCATTTTCTTTCGGACGAATCTCGAAGCATCCGTGAACATTGCCGTCAACATAGATCCATGCATCGGTAATTGCCTCAGTGTCAGCACCTTCACGTGTATAATCGGTAGTCAGTGTCCAAGGTTTGATGCACATATAAGCCGGCACTTCCTGATCACCTTTGAATTTCGTGCACGATGCGAAAGCGGTGGCGAGCAATCCGGCTATAAACAGATAACGCAGTTTTTTCATATTGCAATTTTCATCTCGTTTTATCCCAAACGGAAGCCAACATTATTTATTGTTTTGAAAGATGTTTTTGAAGCAAATCCTGATGATTGCCGATTTCGTCGAGAATCATGTACGCTACTTTCAGCACTTCCACGCCATCTTCTATCGTGACAGGCGGTTCCGTGTTGTTCACGATGGCGTCATGGAAGCGTTCAAGTTCGGTCTTGATGGCATTCAGCTGATTGATTTCCAATTCTTCCACAGAGATTTTCTTAGTCATTCCACCTGGCAGATCGATTGTCATATCGAACGGTCCGGGCGTGCCATTGACATCTTCTATCTTGACGACCTCTGTTTTTTTGTCCATGAAGTCCATCGTGATGTAGGCATCTTTCTGGAAGATACGGAATTTTCTCATGTTTTTCAACGAGATACGGCTTGTTGTAAGGTTGGCTACGGCGCCGTTTTCGAACTCTATCCTCGCCGTCGTGATGTCTGGTGTAGGGCTTACTATCGACACGCCGCTTGCCGCGATTGACTTGATCTTCGACTTCACTATTGTGAGCAGTATGTCGATGTCGTGCACAGTCAGGTCGAGGACGACAGGCACGTCACAGCCGCGCGGGTTGAACATCGCAAGACGGTGAACCTCAATGAACAGCGGGTCTTTTATGAACGGTTCCGCCGCAATGAACGCGGGGTTGAAACGTTCCACATGGCCGACTTGCACTTTCACATCAGCAGCTTTCGCCAGCTTGACGAGTTCGTTGGCCTGTTCGACCGTTGCCACAATCGGTTTTTCGATGAACACGCTCTTGCCTTTTGCGATGGCTTTCGAGGCACACGCAAAATGGGCTATCGTTGGTGTTACGATGTCAACAACATCAACAGAATCAATAAGTTCGTCTATTGAAGGATAATGTGTCACGCCCATATCGGCAGCGACCTTGCCTGCAGTATTTGCATCTTGGTCATAGAATCCGACGAGCTGGTATTTTTCAATCTGTTTAATGCAGTTGATATGGATTTTTCCGAGATGGCCTGCACCTAAAACACCTATTTTTAACATTGCTAAAATTTTTGCAAATCTACGAATTTTTTGTAATTTCGCAACATTAAAATCACGCCATGCAGGAAGATAATTACCGTCACAGGGGGATGCGCCAGAACTTGGTGCAAGTACTTAAGGATAAAGGAATTAGCGATGTCAACGTTCTCAACGCCATTGGCATTGTGCCGCGGCATGTTTTCTTGGAATCATCGTTCATCGAATACGCGTATCAGGACCGTCCGTTTCCGATAGGTTCGGGGCAGACCATCTCCCAGCCGTTCACTGTGGCGATGCAGAGCCAGCTGCTTTCCGTCGAGAAAGGCATGAAAGTCCTTGAGATAGGCACCGGCTCCGGCTATCAGGCCTGCGTGCTGGCACAGATGGGCGCGAAAGTATTCACCATCGAACGCCAGCGTAACCTTTACAACAAGACAAAGCCTCTTCTTGCTGAGTTTCCTTATCACATCAAGACTTTCCTCGGCGACGGCAACAAAGGGCTGCCCATGTTCAAACCGTTCGACAGAGTCATCATCACCGCGGCGGCACCGGAAATCCCACAAGACCTTGTGGACCAGCTGAGGACAGGCGGCATCATGGTCATACCGCTCAACGACGAGACGGATGCCATGAAACAAAGGATGCTGCGTCTTACCAAACAGGAAGACGGTTCATTGAGACGCGAAGAGTTCGGGGAATGCAAGTTCGTGCCGATGCTCAGGGATGTCGCTAAGGATTAATCTGGTATTTCAAGTATTTGATTGTCAAGCCCTGCCCGAGCCAGATGCCTTCGTAGTACGTCCTGATTGACTTCACCTCGAGGTCATCGTCGTTCGCATAAAGGTCGTTGTAGTTGTAAACTATCGGGAAGTTGTTTTCCCTTATGACATCCAGAGTGAACTCATAGAGCAGTTCGCTGTCGGTTTTCAGATTGACGCAGCCGTCTTTTTTCAAGAAGGTGCGGTATCTGTTGATATATGGCATTGCCGTAAGGCGTTTGCGAGCCTTAAGTATCTGAGGATCAGGGAAAGTAATCCATATCTCGGATATTTCGTCCTTGTCGAAGAAGTTTTCTATCAGCTCGATGCGGGTGCGCACGAACGCCACATTCTTCAGGTCCGACTCCAATCCTTGCCTCAGCCCTACCCACATCCTCGCGCCTTTGATGTCAACGCCTATATAGTTGTTCTCAGGGTGTACCTTCGCCAAGCCTATCGTGTATTCGCCTTTTCCGCAGCCGAGTTCCAGAATTATCGGGTTGTCGTTGCCGAAAAACTCATGCCACTTCCCTTTGTAGGGGAATTTCTCATCATGAAGACGCTCGAACGAATATTCAAACATGTTCGGGAAAGTCTTGCATTCGGCGAAACGTTCAAGTTTGTTTTTCTTACCCACCTTTTTATTTTTTTATCAAAATCCAAGCGGACTTATTGTATTTATCTCTTATTGTTTCAAGTCGTGCCATTGCTGCTTCCTTGCCAGCGACAGCTTCGTATTCAACACGATAATTGCCATTTTTGTTCAACGGGAGTATCATTGCATTTTCAAAACCCATCGCCTTGAACTTAGCGGCACATTTTTCAGCTGCGGCGACATTGTCGAACGAACCGCCGATCACGCTGTAATAGCGCACTTCCTCCAACGGTTTAACATCTTCAAACACAATGGTTTTCTCAACAAGTTCCATCTTGTGTTCGAGAACCGACATGTCAGCCTTCACCGATTCTAATGGTTCCACGATGAACGTCTCGCGTGCGTTGTATTTGTCGTTTAAATGCTTGGCCACGAACTCATTGGGAGAAGAGAAGAAGAACGGGTTCCATGCTGCGAGCCGAGAGTCTTTTTTCTCGGCACCCCAACCGAGCAGCAGTAATGCTGTCGCGATGACAGCGGAATAAGCCGCCATGCGGTACCATTTGTAATTTGTGCGTGTCACGCGGTGAGGCTTGTCACCGGCAGCTTCCTCCGACACACTCACCGGCGTGTTCTTGGCTTTCTGCCGCTCCTCTATCACCGTCTTGACCACATTGTAAGTCTCACTCCTGTATATCGGCTGAACAGTGAAGACATCAAGTCCGAAAGAATCACCGCAGAAATTCACATTATTGTCGGCAGTGAACGTAATAGTCTGACTGTTAATGTAATAAAGTTTTCCGACACCTTCAAGTTGAAGTTCCTTATCCACCTCCAAAACCGCGAGGCACTGCATTGCGAACGCATGCAGTTTTTCGGCGGCTTCCTGTTTAGTAATATGTTGTCTTTCACTGAGATAACCGGCAAAGACTCCGTCATCGGAGACGAGTTGCGCGTTGAAGGCGAACTCTTTGGTTGGCGGGGTGAGGCGATGCACCGCGTAATCAAGCCGCGCGGGGCATACGTTAGAGACAAAAGCACCTAACTCAGGTATGATCACGCATTCGCAATCATGCATAAGCTCAGCTAAACATTTAATTATCAGAGTGTTCATCAACGATATCTTTTAGATGGAACAAAAAAAATTTCGAGTGCAAATTTACACTTTTCCGACATATCTGAAAGCATCAGAAAAAATAATTTATCAACAATCTCCCGCTTCCTGAAAAAATCAATCTTTGAAAACCGTTTCAATCTTTTTGATGTCATCGGGGACATCAACGGAATAGCTCTCATACTCGGTGACACCCATTCTGACAGCATATCCGTTTTCGAGCCAACGCAGTTGTTCGAGTGCCTCCGACATCTCGAGTCCCGACTGCGGAAGTGCAGATATTTCTTTGAGTATCTGTGACTTATACGCATAAATCCCGATATGTTTGTAATAAGTGCGCAGCTGCATCCACTTTGTGGTGTCTGTTTCGTTTCTCTGGAACGGGATGGTATATCTGCTGAAATACAAGGCCTTGCCGTTTTTATCTACGACCACTTTCACTGCGTTATGGCTGAGCAGTTCATCAATGTCACGGATTGGCTTGCAGAGTGATGCTATCTGTGTGTCATCATCCGAAATCAAAGCGGCTATCTGATTGATTTGCAGCGGATTGATATAAGGCTCATCACCTTGTATATTGATAACGGCATCAAAGCCGGCTCCCACCTTCTCGACCACCTCACGGCATCGGTCGGTCCCGCTTTTATGGTTCGATGACGTCATCACCACCTTTCCGCCGAAGCTCACGACGGCGTCACAGATACGCTGGTCGTCGGTGGCGACAACCACCTCTGCGAGTTTGTCGGCTTTCTTTGCCTGTTCATAGACACGTTGTATCATCATCCTGCCATTGATGAGGGCGAGCGGCTTGCCCTCGAAACGGCTTGAGCCATAACGTGCCGGTATTATTCCTAATATCTTCATAATCAAAACAATCCGTTTAATGAAGCATTGATTTTCTCTATCACTACGCTGAGGTCATCTGGGTTCTCGAGCTCAAGGTCATCGCTCTCGATGATGAGCAGTTTGCCCTTGTCGTAGTTAGAGATCCAGTTTTCGTAACGTTTGTTCAGGGCCTTGAGGTAGTCGAGGCGTATCGACTGTTCGTAGTCGCGGTTACGTTTCTGGATCTGCCTGACGAGTGTCGGGACGCTGGCTCTCAGGTAGATAAGCAGGTCTGGTGCCTGTATGAACGAGGTCATGAGTTCGAAGAGCGACTGGTAATTCTCGTAGTCGCGTGTCTCCATGAGTCCCATGTCGTAGAGGTTTGCGGCAAAGATGTACGCATCTTCATAGATCGTGCGGTCTTGGATGATGTCTTCGCCACTTTTGCGGATGTCGAGTACCTGACGGAGCCTGCTGTTGAGGAAGAATACCTGAAGGTTAAACGACCAGCGTTGCATGTCATCGTAAAAACTTTCGAGGTAAGGGTTGTTGTCGACCTCTTCAAAATGAGGCTTCCATCCGAAATGTTTCGCAAGGAGGCGTGTCAGGGTTGTCTTGCCTGAGCCGATGTTTCCAGCTATAGCGATATGCATGATATTTAATTATTTAGGTGCCTTTATTATGAAATATATTCCTACTATCGAGAAAATTATGTTGGGTATCCAGCCGGCGAAGACCGGCGACATCCCGCCAGACATGGCGAAGACCCGCGAAAATTCGAGCAGGAGTATATAAGTGAAGGTGATTGTGATACCGATGCCAAGATGAAGCCCCATGCCGCCCCTCGTCTTACGGCTCGACAGCGCGGCACCGATGAGCGTGAGGATGATGATGGCAGCCGGCGACGCGAGACGCTTGTGCATCTCTATCTCATAAGTCAACACATTGTCAGCGCCTTTCATCTTCTGATAATCAATATGATGCTTGAGCTGTATCAGGTCCATCTCCTCATAATCCTCCAGAATATTGTACAAATCCGTCGGACGCAGCAATATCGTAGTGTCCTTCGACTTCCCTCTGACGAGATACTCTTCAGGCACCATGAAATGCTCCACATAATTCACTATGTTCCACTTGCCACTGATACTGTCATACACCACCTTGTCACTCGTTATCTTATATGTCATCGTTTGTTTTTCAAACCTTTCCATGGTGAATTTATAGCCTGTCTGCCGCTTCACATCATAACTTGAGACATAGACGTATGTGTCGGGACTGATTTGTGCGTGGATATTCACGCCGGCACTTCTCTCTAAATTGGTGATGTATTTGTTCTTAAACTCCCTTCTGACCCTGTCGGTATGCGGAATCAGGAAGTTGCCGAGGTAGAACGACACTCCTGCAAGCAGCAATGCCGCCACCATATACGGCTTCAACAGCCTCCAGAAACTCACGCCACTGCTCAGGATCGCGATTATCTCTGTGTGACCGGCCATCTTCGAGGTGAAGAAAATGACCGAGATGAAGGTAAACAGGAAAATGAAAAGATTTATGAAGTATGGTATGAACGGGATGTAAAAATCAAACACGACCTCTTTCAGTGTCGCGTGGTTCTTGATGAAATCTCCGACATTTTCCGACACATCGAACACGATGACGACCACAATCAGCAGGCTGATGGCGAACACGAACGTGCCGATATATTTCCAGAATATGTACCAGTCAATCTTTGTCATAGTTCTTTGTCACAGTTATGAGATCCTGTTTGTCACCTTCGGCAGAATCATGTCGCGCCATTCGGTGAAGTCGCCGTCCAAGATATGTTGCCTGGCCGTCTTTGCGATCCAGAGGTAGAAGCCGAGGTTATGCACGGTGGCTATCATCGGGCCGAGGATTTCCTTCGAGATGATAAGATGTCTCAGATACGCCTTGGAATAATGGCGGTCAACGTATGTGGTGCCGTTTTCGTCAAGCGGTGAGAAATCGTATTTCCAACGTTCATTTTTAATGTTTATTATCCCTTCCGATGTAAAAAGCATCCCGTTGCGTCCGTTGCGTGTGGGCATGACGCAGTCGAACATATCGACGCCTCTCGAGATGCCCTCGATGATGTTTGCCGGTGTGCCGACTCCCATGAGATAGCGTGGTTTGTCTTTCGGCAGGATGGCGTTCACCACCTCTATCATCTCGTACATCACCTCCGTCGGTTCCCCGACAGCGAGGCCGCCGATAGCGTTGCCGTCAGCGTTCTTCGAGGCTATGTATTCTGCCGACTGTTCGCGCAGGTCCCTGTAGGTACAGCCCTGCACTATCGGGAAAAGTGACTGGTAATAACCGTATTGCGGTTCCGTAGCGTTGAAGCGGTCGAAGCACCGGTCAAGCCAGCGGTGTGTGCGTCCCATCGCCTCTTTCGCGTACCGGTATTCCGACGTGCCTGGAGCGCATTCGTCGAACGCCATGATGATGTCGGCACCGATGGTGCGCTCGATGTCCATCACGCGCTCCGGCGTGAAGAGGTGTTTCGAGCCGTCGATGTGCGAGCGGAACTCCACGCCTTCCTCCTTCATCTTGCGGATGTCGGTGAGCGAGAAGACCTGGAAGCCGCCGCTGTCGGTCAGGATAGGATGATGCCAGCCGTTGAACTGATGCAGCCCGCCGCATTCATGCAACACATCGAGACCCGGCCGCAGATACAGATGATATGTGTTGCCCAAGATAATCTGCGCCTTGATCTCGTCTTCCAGATCCCTGACATGCGTCGCCTTGACACTGCCCACCGTGCCGACAGGCATGAACACAGGCGTCTCGATGACACCGTGGTCAGTGGTCAGAAGACCCGCACGGGCATCGCTCTTCGCATCGCTTTTTACCAATTCGTACTTCATCAGAAAATTTTGCGCAAAATTAAGAAAGTTTTTAAAGCCGTAAAGTTCAAAAGTTATAAACTTTAAAAGTTTTTTTAAACTGAGGTTTCAAAACGGATATTGCTAAAATAATTTTTGAAACACGGCATAATATTGAGGTTGTCAATATCAAAATTTGGATTATTTTTGCACCTTGAAATTCAAAATTCAAAGCAACATGGTTTTTACAAACAATATATTGATTCTCATCATTTTAGGAATTTTCATCCTGTCGTGGCTGATACAACTCGGATATTATTGGGGACTTTTCAGCCGGCTGGCGTTCTTCAAGAAAAGCGGATACGAAGGCGACGGCGTGGCGGACTTCGAGCCTGTCTCTGTGATAGTCTGCGCCCGCGACGCATACGAATACCTCATCGACCTCGTCCCGATTTTGATGTCGCAGGATTACCCCGACTACGAGATTGTCATCGTAAACGACTGCTCCACCGATGAGACGACAGAATATCTGAAGGAGCTTGTGCGCGTCCATCCGGAGATTAACGTAGTCACGCTGACACAACACCTGAACTTCTTCCACGGCAAGAAATTCCCGCTCAGCATGGGCATCAAGTCGGCAAGCCACGACCTGTTGCTTCTGACCGATGCCGACTGTCTGCCGACAGACAGACAATGGATCAGGAACATGGTCGGCGCTTACCGCAAAGGCACTGAAGTGGTACTCGGCTACGGTCCGTATTTTGAACGCAAAGGCCTGCTCAACAAGTTGATACGCTTCGACACCCTTTACACTGCGATGCAATATCTCTCGATGGCTCTGGCGAAGAAACCGTATATGGGCGTTGGACGCAACCTCTCGTACCGCCGCGAGCTGTTCTACAAGAACAAAGGCTTCACCTCGCATTACAACATCCCGTCGGGCGACGATGACATCTTCATAAGCCAGGTGGCGAACAGCGGCAACACCCGCATATTCATCGACCCGAAGAGCAGGATCGAGTCGGAGCCGAAACACGCTTTCGGCAACTGGGTGCGACAGAAACGCCGTCACTACTCCACCGTCAATATGTACAAACCGCTGACAAACAGGATATTAGGGACATTGCTGACGAGCAGGTTGGCCTACTACGCATCACTGACCGCGCTGTTCTGTCTTCCGCACGCCTTCGACATCACCGCAGGCAGCTATTATTTCTACGTGATCATGGCGGCATTCATGGCGGCACATTACGGCAGCATGTTCACGGTTTACTACAAGTCGGCGATGCAGCTTGGCGAGAAGAGGTTAGGTCTCGCTCTCGCGCCTGTTTACGACATATTCTTCGTACTTTTCACCACGTTTTTGGGAATAAGGAACACGATTTCAAAGCCGAAGGGATGGTGAGCCGGCGCATTACAGAACCACAATGCCATCATATCCCCGTTGTCTTCCGGAACGACTTATTTACCCCAATATTCGAACTCGTCAACTTCCTTGAGCAGCTCCTTCACCGCGGCTTCGAGTTGTTCGTCGATGCCTTGTGCAAGTTTCTCAGGCGTGTTCTTCACCTTGATGTCTGGCTCCAACTGACTGTTTTCCAAGTAGTTGCCTTCTTGTGTACGATAGCCGATGACAGGAAGTCCGAAATATAATGAGTTGTCTTGCAGTGTCTCCCACGTGACGCTGCTCATCGTTCCTGGGACAGGCATACCCACGAGTTTGCCAATGCCTTTATGCTTGTAAACCCACGGCGTTCCGTGCGCGTTGCTGTAGTTCGCCTCACCTACAATCATGATTGAAGGCTTGTTGTAACGCCGCGACGGCATCACGCAAGACACGGAGTCGCGGATGACCTGTTCGAGATATTTCTCGCCGGAGAAAAGGATCTCGATGTCTTCGTGCAGACGGCCGCCGCCATTGAAACGAGTGTCGATGACAATGCCCTCGCGCTTGTTGTATTTTCCGAGAATGTCGGCATAGACATCACGGTAACTCGCGTCGCCCATGCTCTTTATGTGAACGTAGCCGAGACGTCCATTCGACAGACTGTCAACGACTTGCGCATTACGTTTTATCCAACGTTTATACAACAATTCATTCTGAGCACCTCTCGAAACAGGTTTCACGACTTCTTCCCAGCGGTCTTTCGACTTAGGGCTGTAAATCGAAACAAGTACTTTCCTGCCCGATTTCTTGTTCAGAAGCGGGAAATAATCCATGCCTTTTTTGATTTCGACACCGTCAATCTTTTCGATGACATCACCGGCTTTCACCTTTGAGACTTTCCTGTCGAACGGACCGTATTCGAGAACCTCCTCAATGAAAAGTCCGTCTTTTTCATAGTTCCAATCGAAAAGAAGACCGAGTTGCGCTGTAGCATCACCGTCATTATCAGGACGATAGCCCGAACCGGAATGAGAGACATTGAGTTCACCGAGCACCTCGCTCAACAGCTCAGCGAAGTCGTAATTGTTGTTGATATGTTCGAGGAACGGATAGAAATCCACTTTGATTTGCCTGAAATCAGCGCCATTGTGGTCACGGCGGAAAAGACGCTTGTTTTCCTGGAGGAACACGTGATTATACATGTATTCACGTTCGGCAGCGCGGTCAAGTTCCATCGTGGCATCATATTTAATAGGTGTGGTCTTTCCTCCTTTCGCCTCAATTTTCTGGAGACTGCCGCCGCTCAGCACATAGATGTTGTCACCTTTCTTGTCCAAAACAAGTTCAGCGCCACCGCCGCCGAGTTTCTTCAAGATCTTGGTCGATTTCTCACGGACATCAAGCTCCCACAGGTCGTAACCTTTTTCGAAAGAACTCATGAAATAAAGCTTGTCACCTTCTTTTGAGAGGACTGCCCCCGAAAGACGCGACGACATCGGAGTGAGTCGTATGATGCGTTCATCAAGTCTATCCAATTCAATATCAATTGGTTTTATTTCATCATTCTTATCTTTTTTATCTTTCTTTCCATCTTTCGTGTCGTTGTTCAAAGCCTTCTCTTCTTTTTTCAAAAGTTCGTAATCTTCTTTCGAAAGGCGGAATTTATCGTAGGCATCCTGATTCATGAAGCAGATGAAAGCGTCGTTCTGACTGCCCCATGAAGCGTGTGAGCGCATACCGTAACGATTTGAATAGAAAGTAATTGCGTTACCGTCCAAAGCCCAGTGCGGGCCGCCGGTGATGTAACCGTCGTTAGTGATGTTATGAATTTTCATGTCGCCGTCAGCGGAGACGATTCCCACATCGGAATACGGGGCGCGCATGTTTGTAATGAGCGTCAAAGCGAACCATTTTCCATCTGGAGACCATTGATAATCAATCTCATAATATGAATTATCATAATGCTGTGTGCCGTCGGTAATCTGGCGGACTTTCTTTGTTTCGAGATTTACGACTTTCAAGACACTGCGGTTTTCGATGAAAGCCACCTCCTTGCCGTCCGGCGAGAACTGCGGGACCGTACGTTCAACACCATCGCGGCCAATGACCGGCTCCTCTTCAATGAGCGTCGCGTATGCGAAATTCAGGTCTTCCTTACGAGGCATTCTGGCCATGTAGATATTGTAATATCCATCGCGTTCCGAAGTGTATATCAACGACTTGCCATCGGGTGAGAAACACGGTTGCCCTTCCGCCTCGGCAGTGTGGGTGATTTGTTTTGTGGTCTGATATTCATCTGTCGTGACGAAAATCTCTCCGCGTGAAACGAAAGCAATCAGGTCGCCGTCAGGAGTGATTGTGAGTTC
>JAKSMZ010000149.1 GCA_024400355.1 Bacteroidales bacterium | reverse complement strand
GGCGAGCTTTTTCATGGTCGTGGCTCAGGTCCTGCGTGCGCTGTTCCTTCACCGGCTTGCAGACCATCGCCGGTTTTCCTTTCTTGCTGACTAATAACGTTATATCTTCTGAAATGGTGAAAAGTGACACATTCTGAAAAACTTCAGGAACGAGAGTTCCGATTTGTTCCATCGTCTGAACCGCATCGTAGTTCTTCGTCTCGTCACGGCGTTCGTAGCGGAACACAAACTGGAACATCTTGTTGTTTTTCAGCAAGACAGGCTTAACATACACATTGCGCAGTTCGTTGCTTTTAACCACAGGCTTCGAGAGGGTCATCTTCACCATCGAGCCGTCCCGAAGCGATGCGTTCAGTTTCTCGAAAAAGTTTTCCATTACTCAAGTGTTATAGGTATTTAGGTAATTAGGAATTTCAGGTTGCAAAAATACGACATTTATCATAACAGCGACAATTTGTCAGTCAGAAAAAATTCCATGTTTTTGGCACAATTTTTGAATGCCGTGCAACAAATTTTTCAAAAAGTAGTTTAAATCAAAAAAATAAATATCATGCAAACAGGATCAATTGGAGTAAAGACCGAGAACATTTTTCCGGTAATCAAAAAATTCTTATATTCTGAAAATGAGATATTTCTGCGTGAGATAATCAGCAACGCAGTCGATGCCACAAGCAAGTTGAAGACTCTCGCCTCTGCCGGCGAATTTACCGGCGACCTCGGCGACCTGACGATTCACGTGGAGGTTGACAAGAAAAAAAAGACCATCACCGTGCGCGACAACGGCATCGGCATGACAGAAGAGGAAGTCGATAAATACATCAACCAGATCGCTTTCTCTGGCGCGACGGAGTTCGTCGAGAAATTCAAGACAAACAGCGAAGCGGAGTCGGCAAACATCATCGGACATTTCGGCCTCGGCTTCTACTCGGCGTTCATGGTCTCGTCTAAAGTCTCGCTGATCACCAAGTCATACAAGCAGGCCGCCGACGAGAAAGGTGTCATTTGGGAATGCGACGGCTCGCCGGAATATACGATGAATCCTATAATGAAAGGCAACCGCGGAACCGACGTAATTCTTTATGTATCAGACGACTGCGCCGATTTCCTCGAAGAAGGCAAGATCCGTGAGCTTCTGAACAAATACTGCAAGTTCATGTCAACACCGATACAGTTCGGGACCAAGAAAGTGCAGGAACCGATTGAAGGCGAGACCGACAAAGACGGCAAGCAGAAGACCAAGGAGGTCGAGAAACCGTGGATCATCAACGAGGTGGCACCACTCTGGAAGAAGTCACCAAGCTCAATCGAAGACAAGGAATACGACGATTTCTACCACACGCTGTACCCGATGAACTTCACCGAGCCGCTGTTCCACATCCACCTTAACGTCGATTATCCGTTTAACCTCACGGGCATCCTATACTTCCCGAAAATCAGCAACAAATACGAGTTCCAGCGCAACAAGATCCAGCTTTACTGCAACGAGGTCTTCGTAACTGATTCAGTTGAAGGCATTTTGCCCGACTTCCTGAGCCTGCTCCACGGCGTCATCGACTCGCCAGACATCCCGCTGAACGTCAGCCGTTCATTCCTGCAGAACGACCAGAACGTGAAGAAGATTTCCGGCTACATCACCAAAAAAGTGGCGGAGAAACTTGAGGAACTCTTCAAGAAAGACCGCGAAGACTACGAGAAGAAATGGGACGACATCAAGATTTTCATCACCTACGGGATGATCACCGATCCGAAATTCTTCGAGAGAGCCGAGAAGTTCATGCTTTTCAAAGACACCGACGGAAAGCATTACACCATTGAAGAATACAAGAAACTCATTGAGGAGACGCAGAAGAACAAAGACGGCAACGTCGTCTATCTGTACGCCACCAATCAGGACGAACAATACACCAACATCGAGAACGCCAAGGCACGCGGCTACAACGTCCTGATGCTCGACGGAATGTTAGACTCGCACTTCATCAGCAACTTCGAGCAGAAGTTCGAGCATACATCTTTCGCCCGCGTTGACTCCAACACCATCGACAAACTCATTGAGAAAGAAGAAGATAAAAAAGAGTCGAAGCTCGATGACAAGCAGAAGGAAGACGTAAAGAAGGCCTTTGAAGACATCATTGACAAGACACGCTTCAACGTTGAGTTCAGCACGATGGCCGACGACAGCGCACCTGTCGAGATCATACAGAACGAGTGGATGCGCCGTTACAAAGAGATGAACCAGATGGGCGGAATGGCGATGTGGGGCGACATGCCCGACAACTACACG
>JAKSMZ010000148.1 GCA_024400355.1 Bacteroidales bacterium | reverse complement strand
TTGAGAGTGGAGTTTTGAGAGTGGAGCCGTCATCACTTCACTCTCAACTCTTCAAGCTCCACACTGATAAAACCTGCATGTGTCATGAAAAAAACAATACCTTATGTATTAATAGCACTGATTTTCCTTTTCTCATGTAAGAACAATTCTTCGGAAAACGGCGGAAGACATCATGAGATTGAGCATGAGTACTTTTGCGGTATCTGCATCGACTCGCTTGATGTCGTGGAGGGAAAGGTGCAGAAAAACGATATACTCTCAAAGATTTTACAGAAAAAAGGTGTCAGTTACAACGTCGTCCATAGCATCGCGATGGACAAACGCGACGTTTTTGACACGAGAAAGATAAAGGTCGGGAACAACTTCGCTTTCCTGATGTCGCGCGACAGCGTCCCAGAGGCGAAATACTGGATTTATGAAATAGACCGCACTAACTTCGCTGTCTTCGGGCTGACCGACTCGCTGCCGGCATGGCGTTATGAGAAGGAAGTCATCAGCAAGGTGGCGACCGTAGCGGTGGAGATAGAGTCGAGCCTCTGGAATGCACTCAGTGAAGCGGGCTGCGACCCGACGCTGACACTTGAGCTTTCGGACATATACGCATGGACCGTTGACTTCTTCGGCATCCAACAGGGCGATTCATGCAGGGCTGTCTATGAGGAGTTTTACATCGACGGCGACTCCCTCCCTTACAGGACAGGACGCGTGCTCGCCTCATACATGAAAAACAAAGGCGAAGGCTATTACGCGTTTTATTTCGAACAGAACGGTGATGGCGACTACTTCGACCAGGACGGACAGAACATGCGCAAGGCGTTCCTCAAGGCACCGCTCAACTACCGCCGCATCAGCTCGAAGTTCTCAAACGGAAGGATGCATCCGGTCTATCACGTCGTCAGACCGCATCACGGCGTTGACTACGCCGCACCCGCCGGAACACCAGTGCAGGCCATCGGCGACGGCACCGTCATCGCCAAAGGCTGGGACAAAAAAGGCGGAGGCAATTATCTGAAAATCAAGCATAACAGTACTTATACAACCACTTACATGCACCTCAAGGGATTCGCCAAAGGCGTGGCACAAGGCTGCAAGGTGAGACAGGGACAGACAATAGGCTACGTCGGCAGCACCGGCGCATCGACAGGCCCGCACCTCGACTTCCGCCTCCAGAAAAACGGCACCTATATCGACCCGCTCAAGTTCAAGTCACCAAGCGCCACGCCGGTGAAAAAGGAGAACATGGAACAATATATGAATGACATTAAGATGTTGATGGTGAGCCTGAAGAGCGGAGTCTGATAAAATTGACATTAATGGAAGAGAAAATGTTTGTGAAAAATTCAAAGATTGCGGCGAGACAGCTCTTGGGCTTGATGCTCGTCACGGCGGCGGTGCTCAAACTTCTGTCAATCGACAATTTTGAAATCTACATCTATAGCTTCAACATCTTCAGCTTCACGCTGACAACAGTATTTTCACGACTGCTGATAGCCGCCGAAATACTGTTGGGATTAGGCCTGATCTTCAAAGTTCATTACAAAGAGGTCTGGTGGCTCACAATGCTGATGATGGCGGGCTTCACACTGTTTCTCGTTTATGTCATTGCTTTCAGAAATGACGACAACTGCAAATGCTTCGGCGACTTGATAAAGCTAAATCCTTCAGAATCAATTTATAAGAATGTAGTTTCCATTTTGCTGTTGCTTGTCATAAGAAAAGAAAAGGATGCCGGATACAGACAAAAGTTCAAAAAATGGCTGACAGGAATTTCAATCGCGGCGGCAGTGATACTTCCGTTTATCGTTTTCCCGATGGACTCGGTTTACAATAAGATTGTGTCTAAAGACAACAATATCAACACGATGGCATTTGAAAACAGTCTGCATGATTCGATTAACATTATAAAACTTGACATCATTCAGGAAAATGACACCTTAATCATTCAACGTGACAGTCTCGCGAGGTTGAACATCTCCGATGGTAAATACATAATCAGTTATGTCTCAGCCGGTTGCAGATTCTGCAAGATGGGCTCAGAAAAGCTGATGATGATTCTGGAACGCAACGAAATCAGTGAAGGACATTTGAAATTCCTCGTCTGGGGCTATGATGAGGACATAGTTGAATTTGTGAAGGAGACCGGCACCGAAGATTGTGAATTTTGGTTCATTTCGCCGATGACATCGCTTGATATAACGTTCGGCAGGTTTCCGGTTTTTGCATGGACCGACAGCGGGACGCTGACAAACAGCAGCGATTTCAGAGGTTTGTCGGAAAATGAGATAA
>JAKSMZ010000147.1 GCA_024400355.1 Bacteroidales bacterium | reverse complement strand
ACGTGATGAAGGCACGCACCTCAAGCCTGATGATTCCCGACAACTCAATCAGAAATCTTATCAAAATCATTAGGAATCAACAGGTTATGCTCGACTCCGACTTGGCGGTTCTTTATGGCGTTGACACAAAAGTATTGAATCAGGCGGTGAGCAGAAACATCGAAAGATTCCCCGAGGACTTCATGTTTCAGCTGACTTGGGAGGAGTGCGAAAACTTGAGGTCACAAATTGTGACCTCAAGTTTAAGGTCACAAATTGTGACCTTAAACTCAAAACAAGGACAACATATCAAGTATCTTCCTTACGCCTTCACCGAGCAAGGTGTCGCCATGCTGAGCGGCGTCCTTCACTCGCCGACGGCCATCGAAGCCAACATCAGAATAATGCGGGCGTTCGTCGGGATGAGGCGTTTCATCAATGAGAACGCGAAACTTTTCCAAAGAATCGAAACTATTGAATATCATCAACTTGAAACAGACAAGCGAATTGATGAGGTTTTTACTATTCTTGAAAAAAAGAACGAGTATCCTTCAGAAGGCATCTTTTTCGACGGACAGATCTTCGACGCTTACGTCTTCGTTTCAAACTTGATAAAAAAAGCAAAGAAAGAAATCATACTCATCGACAATTACGTTGACGAGAGCGTCCTGAACATCCTTTCAAAAAGAGACGAGAATGTCAATGTCACAATTTACACTTCAAAAATTTCAGATCAGTTCAAACTCGATTTGGGGAAATATAATTCTCAATATCAACCGATTACAGTTAAAAATTTCAATAAGTCGCACGACAGGTTTCTGATAATCGATGATGAAATATATCATCTCGGAGCGTCGTTGAAAGACTTGGGGAAGCGTTGGTTTGCATTTTCGATTTTGAATTTCCCAAAAGAAGATATTATCGGAAAATTGAGATGAAATTTCACTTCAGCCTCTTCTCCAATCTTCTTTCCCAGACCAAAAGCAGCGACATCGCCCAGCGCGAGAGGAGCATCCACAGGAAACTGCCGCCAATGGCTGTGAAGAGCAGCAGGTCTTCGAGGTTGCTGTGCGACACGCAGATGTGATGATTCAGGAGGTCGTTCTCTTCTTTCGTCGTCGTGCCTTGCTCCGCTTCGTCAATCATGATAGCGGCACCGTAGGCGAGACCTAAAGTATTGGCTATCAGCCACAGAAACGCCGTGCGCGGCGGAAGCCCGAAGAAAAGCATCACAGGCTTCAGAAAACGCGCTATGGCTTCAATGATGCCGAACTCCTTCAGGATCCTTTGCAGCAACGTCAGTGCATAGACCAGCACTATCATCAGGCCGACGGTCTTCAAGGTGCGCAAAGCCCAGCTTTTGAGCATTTCCACGAAAGCGACATTATCCGCCGAGACGACATCCGAAGCACCGCCTTCAAACTGTCCGGGCATTATCCTGTTTAAAACGAAAGCTAAGAGAAACGCCGACAACGTCCTGACAATCACCATCCTCGCGAAAGAAGAGCCGGTCTTGTGCTGCACTGTCGTCTCGACGATCATGTTGTGCGAACAGAGCACCATCACCGCCAAGATGGTGGCGGAGCGCATGTCGAGATTCAGCGTTGTCATCACCGCCATCGCCGTATAACAGTTCACGAAATAGCCGGAGACGTAGGCGAGGGCCGCCTCACCCGGAAGCCCGAAGCTCGAAAACACAGGTGTCAGCCATCTCGAAATCATGTCGATAACGCCGAAGTATTGCAACAGCATGATGCCGAACGACACGCCGGTCATTATCTTCACGAGCCACCATATCGTCTTCAGCGCACCAGGAGTGGCGGAGCGGACACACAAAAGGATTCGATTAGAGATTGTGTTGTTTTTCATCTTTCATCAATCCGCAATTGTCATTTCATCAATGAGCCGCGTGCATCCAGCATATTTGTCGATGAGGAACAAGACGTAGCGGATGTCAACGCTGATGTTCTTGCAGATTGACGGGTCGTAGATGAGGTCGCTCATTGTGCCTTCCCATGTGCGGTCAAAGTTGAGGCCGAGCAGATGCCCGTCAGCGTTCAAGATCGGCGAGCCGCTGTTGCCACCTGTTGTGTGGTTGCCGGCGATGAAGGCTACATGCATCGTGCCGTCGGCATCGGCGTAACGGCCGTAGTCCTTAGCCTCGTAAAGCTCGCGCAGTCTGTCGGTCACGACGTAGTCGTAGATGTCGGGGTTCTCCTTCTGCATGATGCCGTCAAGGGTGGTGAAGTGTTTGTAGTTGACGCCGTCTTTCGGCTTGAAACCGCCGACCTTGCCGTAAGTCACTCTCAACGTGAAGTTTGCGTCAGGATACATGTTCCTTTCGGGGAACACCTCAGGTATCATCTTCATCTGGCCTTCCATATAGAC
>JAKSMZ010000146.1 GCA_024400355.1 Bacteroidales bacterium | reverse complement strand
GGTGCGGGAACATGAGGTCCATGCCGCCGCCGTGGATGTCGAACTCCTCGCCGAGGTATTTGCAGCCCATCGCCGAGCATTCCATGTGCCAGCCCGGGAAGCCGTCGCTCCACGGTGAAGGCCAGCGCATGATATGTTTCGGCTCGGCCTTCTTCCACAAGGCGAAGTCAATCTGGTTGTGCTTCTCGCTCTGTCCGGCGAGTTCACGCGTGTTGTTGAGCATCTCCTCGATGTTTCTTCCCGAAAGGATGCCGTAATGATATTTCTCGCTGTATTTCTTGATGTCAAAATAAACCGAACCATTCTCAACGTAAGCAAAACCAGCATCTAAAATCTTCTGTATCATGGCAATCTGCTCGATGATATGGCCGGAGGCGTGAGGTTCGATTGAAGGACGGAGAACATTGAGCCTGTCCATCGCCTGATGGTATCTGACGGTGTAATATTGGGCCACTTCCATCGGTTCGAGGTCTTCAAGGCGGGCTTTCTTCGCAATCTTGTCCTCACCTTCATCGGCATCATGTTCGAGATGCCCGACGTCGGTGATGTTACGGACGTAGCGGACTTTATAGCCGAGATGTTTCAAGTATCTGAAAACCAAGTCGAAAGTAATTGCAGGACGGGCGTGGCCGAGATGTGCATCGCCATAGACGGTCGGGCCGCAGACGTACATTCCCACATGTCCCTCATGAATCGGACGGAAAGGCTCTTTAATTCTCTTTAAGCTGTTATAAATATATAATGTGTTTTCCATTTTTGAAAATTTTTGCAAAGATAATATTTATTTTCTAATCGGGAAATCATTATTTTTTTTAAATCAATCCATTAAAAAACACTAAATTTGCAGCCCGCAATGTTTCACTCATTTGAGACATGAATTTGCATTTGGAACAAGTGTGTAACATTGCCGCTAACACAAGATAACATCTTGTAAGTCAGCAATAACAAACAAAAAAATTCAAACATTATGGATCACATAATAGATTTAATATGTGGTTGGATCTGGAGTCCGGTACTGGTTGTTTTATGCCTTATCGCGGGCTTGTACTTCTCGTTCGGTTTGCGTTTCGTACAGATACGTCGTCTCAAGACCATGGTTCGGCTGCTTTTCTCTTCAGACAAGAGTGACAAAAGCGGTGTGACCTCGTTTCAGGCTTTCGCCATGGCGCTGTCTGGACGTGTGGGCACAGGCAACATCGTCGGTGTGGCGACTGCCATAGGCTTCGGCGGGCCTGGCGCGATAGTGTGGATGTGGATCGTGGCGTTCTTCGGGGCCGGCACCGCTTTCGCGGAATCGACATTGGCGCAGGTTTTCAAGGATGATCACGACGGGCAGTATCGTGGCGGCCCTGCGTATTATATCGAGAAGGGGCTTCATTCCAAAGCCTTTGCCGTGATTTTCGCCATAGCCTCCGTCATCGGACTCGGTTTTTTAAGCCCGTCAATACAATCAAACGGAATTGCTGTTTCATTTCACAACACTTTCGGCATCGAGAAATGGATTGTCGGTGTCGCAGTAGCTTTGCTCTTCGCGTTGATAATCATCGGCGGAGTCAAACGAATCGCCAAGATTGCCGAAATTGTTGCTCCTTTCATGGCTTTGATTTACATCATCCTTTCCATAGTGATTTTGATTGCCAACGCATCTGAGGTGCCGGCAGCACTTTCAAACATGATAAAAAGCGCCTTGGGCCTCAGGGAAATGTTTTCCGGCATCATCGGCTGCACCATCTCCATGGGTGTGAGGCGCGGACTGTTCTCCAACGAAGCGGGCCAGGGCTCGGGTGCCATCGTCGCCGCCTCCGCTGAGGTGTCGCACCCCGTGAAACAAGGCCTCGTCCAGGCATTCTCGGTATATATCGACACCCTGATGGTATGCACGGCAACAGCCGTCATGATTCTTGCATGCCAGACTTATAACGTCATCGACCCGCATGGCAACATCATTTTCAACTCGCCAGTCGCAGAACTCGGTCAACCAGACGTGTCGTACACCACAGCAGCAATAGCGACATTTCTGGGAGACAACACAGCGGGAATCATCGTGTCGATAGCACTGTTCTTCTTCGCATTCACCACGGCAATGGCATATTATTACAACTCTGAGACCAACGTGTCGTACCTCTTTGGCAAAGGCAAACACGAACGTCTTTCAATCAACATTCTCCGTGCCGCAGTGATTTTGGCGCTGTTCGCAGGCACCGTGACTGATGCCAGCACCATCTGGGGACTCGTTGACATCGGTATCGGCATGATGGCATGGATAAACATCATCGCCATCCTGCTGCTCTCGCCCATCGTGTTCCGCTGCCTGCATTCGTACGAAAAACAGGAGAAAGAAGGCAAAGACCCCGTTTTCGACCCTGATGAGTTAAACATCAAAAACG
>JAKSMZ010000145.1 GCA_024400355.1 Bacteroidales bacterium | reverse complement strand
CCGCATTTCTCCATCACTCTGCCGGAAGCCGGATTTTCCGGAAAATAATCGCCCCAAAGACGCGTGAAGCCCTTCACTTCAAAACAATAATCAACGACAGCCCTCATGGCCTCGGTGCAGATGCCTTGATTCCAATATGGTCTGGCAATCCAATAACCCACTTCGGCTTCGTCGTCAGCAATCGGCAGATTCGAGGCCGAGGACGTCAGATAGCCCACGCAGCCGATAGGCTCGCGCGTCGGTTTCAGTTCCACGGCCCACATACCTTCACCGCCGAACACGGTCCGTATTATTTCACGGCTTTCCTCCACGTTTTTGTGCGGCGGCCAGCCGGCACGCGGTCCCACTTCAGGGTCGGAGGCGTATTTGAAGAGATCATCCGCATCGTCTTCACGCCACGGGCGCAATATCAGTCTTTCTGTTTCCAAGATGGTTCGTTGACTTTCGGACAGAAGTATTTTCATGGCAAAATTGTTATGAATTTTCATCTCCAACGTTTCAGCATCGGGAATATTTTCCGGCAATGTTCTTTCATCTGTTCGTTTGTCATTCCGGCCTGAGCACCGAACTGCGAACACATGTCAATGTATTCTTCCATTGAAACCTTATCAATGAATTCACCGTCCTTGTAGCAGTATTGACAATAATCGAAGTTGATGCTTCCGTCAGCTTCCTTGCCGCAATCTTCATCATTGGTGAGCGGCATGCCACAGCTTTGGCAGAATTGCGGCAACTGACCCACTTGCAGATGCTTCTCCTTTACAGGAAACGACGCTTCGTAAGCCGCAAAATCATCCGGCTTTTCATCGCAGACGAAATAGCCTTTCGGCGTATGATATGTGCCTTCGACTCCGTTCAGGTAGCCCGGAATAAGTTCCTGTGCCAAGAAATACGGCACTTCGCTTTCGACAGGTTCGCCGTGATAGTGGATCTTCAGACTGCTGGCCAAAACAAAACCGGCATGTTTGTAGAAATCGATGTTGCCTTCCATACAAAGCACGCCGACACCATGTCCTTTCGCTTTCTCCAAAGCATACTGCAATAATTTCAGGCCGTAACCTTTGCGTTTATAGTCAGGATGTATGCTGATAGGCCCGAAAGTCCATGACGGGAAAGGCGAACCGTCGGTCTTCACGATTTCGGCTTTGGAAAACATCACGTGACCGATGATTTTTCCGTCTTCTTCCATCACGAAATCGAGTTCAGGAATAAAATCTGGGTTATCCCTGTATTGGTTAAGGACGAAATGCTCCTTGCACCCCGGACAATAGACGTTCCAGAATGCCTCGCGGGTGAGGTTCTCCACCTCGCGGTAATCTTCAGGTTGTTCCAAACGAATTATCATAGTTACAGAAGTTTTGACATGAACCCTTCATGCCTGATTCCGAGCGCGTCAAGTTTCGGTGCGGTCTTTGCGATTATCTCCTCTTCGTTGCCTTGAAGCGGGAAATACGTCACCGACTCGACATCGCGCGAGAAGACGATTTCGCCGTGGAATTGCAGCTCATAATTCTCGAATCCGGGCATGTCATCGGCGGCGATGGAGAGTCCGTTGGGCTTTGAGACAGAGAGTTTTCCGCTTTTCAACATATCGTAAAAGAACATCAGTCCGTTGAACCAGCCGCCTTTATTCAAAGTCGGGTCTGTCGGAAATCCCTTGATACATAATGCCTTGGGGTTATTCACAAAAGTCGGGGACTTAAGCAGCGATTCATCGAAATTGAAACTGCTTCCGACTGTCATCGTCGTGCGGTCGATGAAGTTCTCCTTCCGCAACGTCAGCATTATCGAGCCATAATGATAAAACAGATCGGGGTCGCGTGCGAGGTCGGCGACCTTGTTTTTTCCGGTCAGAACGCCGTATTTCGGGAAATCGGAGTTCTCAAGACCGTCCGGATTGACTCCGTACATTCGTCTCACCCATTCCCGGCGCGTCTCAACGCCTCCGTTGCTCGTGCCGTGTCCGGTCTCAAACATATTCTTAACCCTGTCTGATTCAACGATTTTCTCGAAGTCATCGGCGCGGACACACATCGAGAAATCACTTTTTTCGACAATCTCCTTTAAAAACGATTCCACTTCCCGCACCTTGCCGGCATCTCTGCCGTAAATCATCGAATGCAGTTGCATCCTGAAACGGTAAGTCGGAGCATAACCTTCCAATATCTTGAATTTTTCGTCTGCCATATTTTTAAATTTTAAAAGTACTTCATCTAAATCATTCAACAGCAAAACTCTAATACCTGGCAATGAACTATTCTGTGTTTTTTATTTCAGCGCAGAGCTACACAAACATCTTCCACACCGATTTCCTTCATCGCCTGTCTGATTTTTCCCGCCACAGCACCTTTTATTATAATATGGTGGTTGCCGATCGGGCAGTTCAGCATGT
>JAKSMZ010000144.1 GCA_024400355.1 Bacteroidales bacterium | reverse complement strand
GGTGAAAAAGGCGGAAACAGAGTGAAAAGTATTTGCATACAATTAAAAAAAGGAGTCAAGTATCTGACAATCAATACTTAACTCCTTTTTTGTACCCAGGGCCGGGATCGAACCGGCACGAGTCTTACCTCATCGGTTTTTGAGACCGACGCGTCTACCTATTCCGCCACCTAGGCCCGAATTTCAATGAACTTTTTTCGGCTGCAAAAATAATATATTTTTTGTTACACGCAACATTTTTTTTCATAATTTTGCACCCGAAAAATTTACTCAAACAAAACGCAACATGCAAGAGCCAATCGTATCAATATTTTCAGGCAGAGCCACGAGGTATCTGGCTGACGAGATAGCCAAGTATTATGGCAAACCATTAGGGACATGCAACGTGACGGTGTTCTCCGACGGCGAGTTCCAGCCGAGCTTCGAGGAGAACCTCCGCGGCAGGGACGTGTTTTTGATTCAGTCAACATTCCCGCCGACAGAGAACCTCATGGAGCTTCTGATGATGATTGACGCAGCCAAACGCGCTTCGGCACGCCGCATCATCGCAGTCATCCCTTATTTCGGGTTCGCGCGTCAGGACAGGAAAGACCGTCCGCGCATCAGCATCGCGGCTAAGCTGGTCGCTAACCTCCTTCAGGCAGCTGGCGTCACACGCGTCATCACCATCGACATCCACGCCGACCAGATCCAAGGGTTCTTCGACATTCCGGTCGATAACCTGTTCGCCTCAAGGATTTTTGTACCTTATATACAAAGTCTTAACCTCGGCAACAACATCACCGTCGCATCACCTGACGCAGGCGGCACACGCCGCGCCGCATCATACGCCAAGATGCTCGAGACAGTGTTCTGCATCTGCCACAAGCAGCGTAACAAACCGAATGAGATCGAGAAGATGCTCCTCATCGGCGACGTTGAAGGCCGCGATGTCATCCTCGTTGACGACATCATCGACACGGCAGGCACCATCACAAGAGCCGGCCAGCTGCTGAAAGACAACGGCGCACGCAGCGTCCGCGCCTTCGCCACACACCCGATCTTCTCCGGCAAGGCAATGGAGAAAATCGACAACTCGGTGTTCGACGAGGTCGTCGTGACCGACACCATCCCGCTGGTAAACCCAAGCAAGAAGATACACGTGCTGTCAACAGCCGAACTTCTCGCCGAGGTCATCACACGCGTCGAAAACTACGAGTCACTCAGCGAACTCTTTAACAAGACAAAATAGGAATGCAGGTGATTAAGGAGTTTTAGGAATTCAGGTACCTGATTACCTTAAACACCTCAAACACCTCAAACAACTAAAATAACAACTTAAACAACTAAACAAAATGAATTCAGTATCATTGAGCGGTTCTCTTCGCGAGAACGTAGGGAAAAAAGATGCTAAAGCATTGCGCAAGAACGGTCAGGTTCCATGCGTCATTTACGGTAACAACATCGAACAGGTGAAATTCTTCACCGATGCAAGAAGTTTCAAGAAGATCCTCTACACACCTGAGACTCTTATCATCGACTTCGAGATCAACGGCAAGGTCTATCACACAATCCTTCAGGACATTCAGTATCATCCTGTTACTGATCAGGTGCTTCACGCCGACTTCCTTGATGTCAACGAAGACAACCCGATCACAGTGGCACTTCCGGTGCGCACACAGGGTATCTGCCCGGGTGTCATGCGCGGTGGCCGTATGAACATGAACATCAGCAAGATGAAAGTCCGTGGCTATGTCAACGACCTTCCTGATAACATCATGGTCGATGTCACAAATCTTCAGATGAACCAGTCAATAAAGGTGAAAGACCTCAATCTCGAAAAGATCACAGTCCTCGTTCCTGAGAACACGATCGTTGTTGACGTCCGCGCTCCACGTAACGCAGCCGCCGAAGAAGAGACAACAGAGGAAGCAGCACCGGCTGAAGAAGCAAAATAAGCTGATTCCGAAATTTAATATCCCATCGTACCATGCGGTGGGATTTTTTTATACCTTTGCGGAAAAATCAGCATCAATGTAAAAAATGTGTAACTCATTGATGCTGTTAATATTAAATATTTAAAAATGAAATATCTCATCGCTTGTCTCGGAAATATCGGCGTTGAATACGCCAACACAAGGCACAACATCGGCTTCATGGTCGCCGACCATCTCGCCAAAGACCTTGGCGGCACATTCACCACCGGCCGTCTGGCGATGGTCTCCGAGATGAAGTTCAAGGGACGCCAGCTTGTGGTGATAAAGCCCACGACATACATGAACCTTTCCGGCAAGGCGGTGAAATACTGGATGACACAGGAGAAGATCCCGATGGAGAACGTCCTCGTCGTCTGCGATGACCTCGCACTGCCGGTCGGGACACTGCGCCTCAAGAAAAAAGGCAGCGACGGCGGCCACAACGGACTGAAAAACATCATCGAGTCGTT
>JAKSMZ010000143.1 GCA_024400355.1 Bacteroidales bacterium | reverse complement strand
AGGAACTCTACGGCGGCGTTTATCTCGACGGCTACCTCTACGCCTACGACATCTACGAAGGCTTCCAGTGGTTCAACAAAATCGACCCGTTCACCGGTGAGATCCTGTGGTACGACGGCTCCACTTACTACCAGAAGGAGATGACCTACGACTACACCACCGCCACGGCTTACGGCACCTACAACAACGAGCTCTTCACCGTGAACCTCGCCACCGGAGACGTCACTAAGATAGGCGACTTCCCGACCGAAGACCCGATCTACGTCCTTGCGTGCGCTCTCGACGGCACTCTCTACGCCATCAGCGGCGGCAGAAGCAGCGCACTCTACATCGTCGATAAGCAGACAGCCGCGCTGAGCATGGTCGGCTACACCGGCATCGACGAAGACTACGAGGTGCTTTACCTGCAATCGGGAGGCTTCGACTATAACACAGGGATTTTGTATTGGTGTGAATATGAGACAGATACGTGGATGTACGTCTATGACTACAGCTGTATCCGCACCGTTGACCTTGAAACCGGACATTCGACCGAAATTGCTTCGACAGAGAACCTCTCGCAGCTCTGTTTCTTCATCCCATACGACGACCCGAACCCGAAAGAAAACGTCTCAAGACTGACAGGCGAGTATTTTTACAACGAAAACGTGAGCGGAGTGACGATAACACTCGGTTGGGAAACGGAGTCGGCAAATACAATTCAAAGCATCAACGTTTATCGTGGCTCAAGTCTCGAAGAAATGGAGTTAATCAACACATTGCCAAAGAATTGCACTTCATACACCGATGCGGAACTTGAAATAGGAAACTATTATTATCAACTTAAAGTTGTATATAACAACGGCCTTGAGTCAGTCCCTGCGCTGACGGTTGACGGAGAGGAATATCTCTCGTTTGACTTCACATCGGCGAGTGAAAACCAAAACATGACAGCGAAAGTTTATCCGAATCCGGCAACTGATCTCATAACAATCGAAGGTATTGACGTTGAGACAGTTGAGGTTTACAATTCCGTCGGGCAGCTTGTCGGACATGCTGCAATGTCACAGTCGGTCGATGTGAGTAGTTACCAGCCCGGTATTTATTTGCTGATCATCAACGGCAACGAAAAAATCAGATTTGTCAGATAACAACAGACTGATTTTCAGCACTTACATCAGTTTCTGGTAGAACTGCCACCAGCGGTCGGGCAGCTCGTTCCGCATTGCCATGTCGTAGTCGTCTTTGGCACACGGCACGTAGTGATGCCTCTCGTATTTCTCTTTGTTCTGGCTTCTGAACGACAGGTCCATCCACCATTTCCCGCTTGTCTTGTGGCAGAGGAAGATGATGTCGTCGTAGTTTTCGAGCTGCACGAGGTAACGTTTGAAGTCTGTCATGTTGCCGGCGTTCGGGAAGTCGTTCTGTCGCATGGAGAAGCCTTCCATGAAATACCATATCATTTCCGCGAAGTGATTGGCACTCTGGTAGTTGATGTCGTAATGCGGGTTATATTCGAAGAAGCCTATCGAGGTGAGTTTGGGGTTGAGGCCGGCGTAGCGTGTCATGCGGCAGCCTTCCTCGCCGGTGAAGCCGTTGGGCGAGCTGTTTTTCAGTCCGGGCATTTCCGACGACTTGAACGCCGAGGCGTCGATGGTGATGATGTCGGCGTTGCGCAGCAGCGGTTCCGAAAGCTCCACGTTGTTCTTTATCGCTCCAAGTCTGTAGATGTCGAAAAGCAGCTGTTTCATCAGGCCGACAGTCTCATTGTCAATGTAATAAGTCTGGAACCCTAGGTTCGTGAAGTTGAACAGATAGTTCGGCTGATGCAATATTATGTAGCTCAGATACGAATGGGAATTAAGACTCTCATTGTCCTGCCCGATGTCAAAGCGTGAGTCTATGGCGGTGATATTCACTAACTTGCCTGTGTTTTCATAGACTTGATAGATAGGATATGTGAGGTCTTGGCTTCCGCCGATGATTATCGGGACGATGTGATATTTCAGGAGTGTGAGGAACACTTGGTTGAGTGCGTAATATGTGTCTTCAACCTGGAAGCCGGTCTTCACGTTGCCCAGATCGACGACTTTCAGGTTCGGCCAGTGGTTGAAAAGAGGGTAGAATGCGTGCCTTATCGCATCGGGTGCGTCTTTGCAGCCCTCGTTGTCGCTGGAGTTGCGGTCTTCCTCGACACCGACAATGGCGAGGGTGAAGTCTTCAAGCTTCGGGAAGAATGCCTCATCTCTGTAAATGCAAATTGTGTTCCCGATCTGTTTCTGGTTGTTGAGACCGCATCCATCGATGACCTCTTGCTTGACCGGATTTAATAATACGCTGATATCCATTCCTTTACAGTTAAAAGTTAAAAGTTGAAAGTTGAAAGATTTTAACGCTCAAAAATAGACATAAAAGGCGGAGGAATATTTGAAAATTTCAAGAAGTTATCAACAATAACCCAAACCTTTTTTAACCCAAACC
>JAKSMZ010000142.1 GCA_024400355.1 Bacteroidales bacterium | reverse complement strand
ATTTCGGGCTAAGCCGATACAAAAAACACATCAATTTCGCCCGAAAAATATATTTATATGGCGAAATTGAATATTTTTGCAGGTCGTCTGTCGCTCAAAACGCTGTCACAACGGACGCTATTTATTTAATTGATTATTAACTTGATGAATATGCTCAAAAACATTCTTCTCGTCTTCCTCGGCGGCGGCTTCGGCTGCACGGCACGGTACCTTGTCTCTCTGCTTTTGTCGAAATGCAAGGACTGTCTCGGCGGTTTCCCGATTCACACAATGACCGCCAACTTCCTCGGCTGCCTTTGCATCGGACTGATTATCGGATATTTAAGTAAAAATCCAAACAATACAATACAACTGCTGCTCGTCACAGGATTCTGCGGCGGCTTCACCACTTTCTCAACTTTCTCTTCTGAAGTACTTAAACTTTTTCAAGGCGGACAATCAGGGATGGCACTGCTGTATATGGGAATCTCTCTTGTAATCTGCCTCGCCGCAACGCTCATCGGCACATTGATAATGAAGTAGCTCTATTTCACTGCTTCTCCAATCTCTTTGCCGAGGTTGTACAGCCTCCCGATGTCTTCGGCTTTTATCGGAGCGCCTTTCACCTCGACGTTCCCGCCGATGACGTTCCACTTGCAGCTCTCGGCTGTCTCTTTCAAGACTTTCAGGCCGCCGCCGCTCCATGTCGCGCCGCCAAACAGACCATATATTTTGTTCTGTGGCTTGAACTCGGCGAGTTCGTGGAGAAGGAGCGTCATGTTCGGGAAAATGCTGCCGTAATGCGAACAGGCACCGAGTACAACGCCTTTGTATTTCCAGATGTCACTGATAATGAATGAAGTTTCCGTCTTTGAAACGTCATAAACCTTGATGTCTCTGACTCCGGCTTCTGCCACACCGCGTGCTATGATGTCGGCCATGCGACCCGTGTTGCCATACATTGAGCCATAGACAATGACGACGCCTTCCTTGCTGTCGTGTCTGCTCCATGCCACGTAACGGTCAAGGACCCGGGCGAGGTTCGTCCTCCAGACCAGACCATGCGACGGCGCTATCATCTTGATATCCAACGGCCCGACTTTCTGAATCGCCTTCAATGCCGAGACAGCGACCTTGCCGACGATGTTGGCGTAGTAACGTCGCATGTCGTCTTCATAGAAATCGAGGTTCGCCTCGTCGTCGAAGATGCAGCCGTTCAATGCGCCGAAACCGCCGAAAGCGTCGTTGGAGAAGACGATCTTGGTGGTCTGCTCGTATGTCACCATCGACTCCGGCCAGTGGCACATCGGGGTGGTAAAGAATTGGAACGTGTGTTTTCCCGTGTTCAGCGTCTCGCCGTCAGCGACGATTTTTTTGTTCGCAATCGGACCGTAATAATTCTCCAAAGGCCCGAAAGTCTTGGCGTTGCCGATGACCGTCACTTCCGGCCACTCTCTGATGACGACGCCGACGGAACCGCTGTGGTCAGGCTCGTCGTGGTTCACCACGAGATAATCGACTTTACGGTCGCCGATGATGTTCTTGATCTGGCAGATATACTGCGCCATGAATCCGGATTCGACCGGATCGATGAGCGTAACCTGTTCGTCAACAATAAGATACGAGTTATATGAAACGCCATTCGGCAGTTCTATATGATTTTCGAAAAGTTCCGTGCGTCGGTCATTGACGCCGACATAATAAATGTTTTCAGTTAAATTGATATTCATAGTTTATAGTCATACATTCAAGAGACGCGGTATTACCGCGCCTCTAATTTCCCATAATTCCTTGATAATCTTACTCTTTTGAGAACTGGTCTTTACCCACGCCGCAGTGCGGGCAGCTCCAGTCTTCCGGCAGTTTTTCAAAAGGTGTTCCTGGTGCGATACCGTTGTCCGGATCGCCGATTTGCGGGTCGTAAACGTAACCGCAGACATTACATACGTACTTTTCCATAATTTTTAATTTTGAATGTTTTCAGTTGTATCAACATCTCACGAGTTAAAAAAGTTCGCAAATTTAACCAATATTTTTTAATGCCTATCCCCAACTTTCATCATTGTTGATAACTTGTTAAAAAACATTGAAATCGTGTCATAAAAAGTTGTACTTTTGCAGCCCGAATTTAATTTACATATTTAATAATAAAAAAATGAATTACGAAGAAAGAGATGGCAAACGTCAGCACGTTGCCAGAAAGAAAACTGCCGAGGTGAGAAGATTCAGTGACGAGAGATTGGAGCAGTTTGAAAGAGAAAAATCTCGCCGTGAAGGCGATGATTTCGCAGATGACAGAAGGTCGGAAAGAAGACCTTCGGGAGAAAGACGCAGCTTCGGACGTCGTGATGACGACCGTGGCGAACACAGATCATTCGGACGTCGTGATGACGACCGTGGCGAACACAGATCATTCGGACGTCGCGATGACGACCGCGGTGAACGCAGAGGCTTCGGACGCCGTGATGACGACCGCGGCGAACGCAGAGGCTTCG
>JAKSMZ010000141.1 GCA_024400355.1 Bacteroidales bacterium | reverse complement strand
AACTCGTGAAACTTGTGTTAAAAAATAATTGTGTCAAAATGAAAATATTAGTTTTAGGTTCGGGCGGCCGTGAGCACGCTCTTGCTTGGAAGATAGCTCAAAGTGGAACAGTATCAAAGGTTTATATCGCTCCAGGAAACGCTGGAACAGCATCTGTCGGTGAGAATGTTCAGGTGAACATCGCCGATTTTAGGGCCGTTAAAGATGTGGTGCTGAAAAATGAAATTGATATGGTTGTTGTTGGCCCGGAACAGCCGCTCGTTGACGGTATAGTTGATTTCTTCAAGAATGACGCTGATTTAAAAGACGTTAAGATTATCGGTCCGGACAAGAAAGGTGCACAACTTGAAGGCAGCAAGGCTTACGCCAAACGTTTCATGGAGAAATACGGCATTCCGACGGCAGCCTGTTTCACGGTCACAGCCGAAAACCTCAGCGAAGGCATCAGTTATCTCGAAACACTTGAGGCTCCTTACGTCCTCAAAGCCGATGGCCTCGCTGCCGGCAAAGGCGTGCTGATTCTCAATGACTTAACCGAAGCTAAGGCAGAACTCAAAGAAATGCTCTCAGGTAAGTTCGGGAATGCGTCGGCGAAAGTCGTCATTGAGACTTTTTTAAAAGGAATCGAAGTCTCAATGTTCGTGCTGACCGACGGCAACGGCTATGTCATCCTTCCTGAAGCCAAAGATTACAAACGCATCGGGGACGGCGACAAAGGCCTGAACACCGGCGGTATGGGCGCGGTGTCTCCTGTGCCGTTCGTAACTCCAGACTTCGTGAGTAAAGTTGAAGACCGTATCATAAAGCCAACGATAAAAGGCATAAAGGCTGAGTCCATTGATTATAAAGGCTTTATCTTTTTGGGACTTATGAATTGTAGCGGCGACCCGTATGTCATCGAGTATAACGTGCGTATGGGTGACCCCGAAACGGAAGGCGTGATGACCCGCATCGACTCCGATTTTGCGCAGCTGCTCGACGCTTGCGCACAAGGCAAACTTGCTGAAGCTCATTACAAGGCAAGTCCTGATACGTCGGTCACTGTCATGCTTGTCTCCGGCGGCTATCCTGAATCATATAAGAAAGGGATGATTATCAGCGGATTGAACGATGTGTGCCAATGCTGCACCGTGGCTCATGCCGGCACTAAGTTCGATGCTGACGGCAACGTCGTGACATCGGGTGGCCGTGTCATAGCCGTCACCGCCCACGGAAAGAATATCGAGGAGGCGAGGACGAAAGCATACAAAAACGTTGAGAAAATCAAGTTCGAAGGCGTGAATTTCCGTCATGATATTGGTCTCGATCTAATGAATCTGTGATGTTGAGGTTTTTCAGGAAAGATTATGTCGAGCAGTTCGTTGTCATCGTGCTGATGCTCGTAACAGCTTGGGTGCCAGCGTTTGTCAATGCTCCGCGTGATCTGTACATATACGGGAATCCGGCGCCATTGTACAATATCTTGGCGTCGGCTTTCAGTTTCGCGCCATGGCTCATGACGGTCCTGGCCTTCGTCATATTCTCGTTTTCTGTGTTTTTCTTCAACTCGATACTCACCGCCAACCAGCTTTCGGTGCGAAACAGTACCATCGGTGCGATGACTGCAATCGTCTGTGTTTCAAGCGCAGCAATAAGCGTCGAGTCGTATCCGTTCATGCTCGCCTGTCCGCTGATCTTGGCGGCATTACAGACATTGTATGTGCTTTTCCTTACGGAAAAACCGGAGTCGTACCTGTTTAATATCGGACTGTTCCTGTCAATGGCATCGATGTTGTATATGCCGTCTGTCGTGTTGATAATGTGGGTGTTGCTTTCTATGATGATATTCGGATATAAGCAAATAAGGCTTTATTTTATCCCGATGCTCGGATTCGTGACACCTTATTTCATAATGATGTCGGTGTGCTATTTCACAAGAGATCTGGAAGAGTTTTTTGCGTTGTATTCCAACGGGTTCCTCGGACTTGAGTTCCAAAGAATGTCATTGACGTCTCAGGATATGGTAGTGCTTGCGGTGGAGTTTGTGCTGTTCGTTTTGTCGTATCTTGTGTTGAAATCATCGAAATCCGACAACTCTGTTCCGATGCGGAAAAGGATGGGGGTGACGGCGGTTTTGTTGCTTTCTTCACTTTTAATGATGACATTACAAGTGCCTGTGATGTGCAATGGAATGATTTTTGTCGCTTTGTCGATATACTATTCCATGGCACTGTCAGCTTTGAAAAGGTCGCTGACTGCTGATATTATGATAATTGTCATGATGGTTGGAGCTTGTGTGGTACAATATTTGCAGTTGTTATGAATTTGAAACAGTATTATACAGAAGATCTCATTGAGGCCGGCTGTGATGAGGCCGGTCGTGGCTGCATAGCGGGGCCGGTGGTGGCTGCCGCGGTGATTCTTCCGCGTGGCATTGATTTCCCTGATTTTGATGACTCAAAGAAACTGACAGAAAAACAGCGCGAAAGGTTGAGAATCAAAGTGTTAGATAATGCGTTGGCTTATGGTGTCGGTATCGTTTCCGCCAAGGA
>JAKSMZ010000140.1 GCA_024400355.1 Bacteroidales bacterium | reverse complement strand
GAACACAGGATCGAGCACACGGAAGACGCGTTTTATCCGGTGGGGAGATGATTTTTCATACTCAAACTCCTTACCACATCAAACTCCTTTTCCCTCACCACGAATTTCACGAATAATCCGAATAAGACACTCAACACCACTCTTTTAACTTTACTCTTTACTCTTTTAACAAATAAGTCACCACGAATTACACGAATAATCCGAATTATTCTTATCTTTGCCGCCGTGAAAAACATTCTCGCCATATTGTCAGCAATCGTTGTCTTCGCCTCGTGTTCCGACAGGGCGGGCGGCTGGCATTCCGCGCCGGAGCTGCGGACGGCGCATGAGCTGATGCAGGAACGGCCCGACAGCGCGTTGAAGGTGCTGGTTGGCTTCGACATCACCGACAGCACGAGCCGCTCGGTCGTAAACGAATATCAGATACTTGTGGCGGAGGCGCTTTACAAGAACTACTGCGCACAGACCAACGCTCATGCTGTCATTGACGCAGCGGCATATTACGACAGCGTCTTTGAGAAATATCCGGAGAACAGCGGCCTCGCCTTCGAGACGGCGCGGGCGCACTACTACAAGGCCGTCGGCGAGACGGAGGACGACGACATCGTGGCAGCGTGCTCCGACTACCTCAAGGCCGCCGACATCATGGAGGAGGCGTTCCCGGAGATAGAAAAAGCGGCGGAGAAAGGAATGATGGGTGATTATAATTACGAAAGGACAAGATTTATCTGTCTTATTTACGAAAGGTTGGGGCAGTTGATGCTGGCCGAATCGTACTGTGAGCTGGCTGTTGAAAATTTCAAAAAATCATTATCCTATGCACGTCTGACTGGCAATGCGAAAACAGAAGCAAACATCCTTAAGCACATTGGGAATGCGTATTACCTCGCCGAAGAGCCTGACAGTGCGATGTCGTATTACAAAAAAACGCTCGTTACCGGAAGCGAATTCAAAAACATCTGCGAGGTAGTTATAGCCACGATTGCGTCCTTGTACAACGACGACGGCAAGGCTGATTCCGCAAAAATGCTGTTGAGGGGCAACATGTCGTCAAAAAGCGGCAATGTGATAATCAACAGCTCCTTGGTCATGGGCGATATTTTTTATGATGAATGTGAATACGACTCCGCAGCATATTATTACTCAATTTGTTTTGAGAACGGCAACGAGCTGACCAGGATGTCGTCCGCCCAGAGACTGAGTTCAATATACGACAGAAAAGGTGAAGCAGACCGCGCAGCTTTTTACAGCCGGTATGCGACAGAGAATGCCATAAAGGAGATAAACCGCAGCACAAAGGCCAAGGAAATTGTCGTGTTCTACAACAGTCACAAGGAGAAAAAGCAGAGGATGGAGACGATCCGCCTGACCGTCCTGTATTCGGTCGTCGCGCTGATAATCGCCGGCGTGGTTTTCGCGGTAAGGAGCATCATGCACCGCAGGCAGAAGATGCGGCTCTCGGCCGAGATAGCGACGAGCAGGATGCTCATCGACGATGTCAACTGGCGGCTCTCGGTCACAAGCGGCAAACTCGAAAGCGCACGGCGGAAGATAAGCGAGCAGCATGACGCCATAAAATCGAAGGAGGAGGAAATCGACAGCATACGGCAATCGGCAGCCGGACCGAAGGCCGAAGAACGCCTGCGTTCCTTCCGCGCCTCCGATATATGCGCCACCATAATGTCGCGCATCAATGAACTTGACGCAAGAGGAATCAAACTCACCGAACTCGAACCGCTCACCATCAGCGAACTTTCGGAGTTGCGCCAAGCCGCCGACAACTGCCTCAACAGATTCACTGGCAGGATGATGAAAAAGTTCCCGCAACTGAACAGCGACGACATCACATACATCTGCCTCTACCTGCTCGACATATCCGACAACGCCATAGCAGGCCTCATGGACAAAAACGCAAACACAGTGTGGTACAGGGCTAAAAAACTGCGCTCAATTTTGGATATATCCCCTAAGGAAAGCATCAGCCATACACTCTATTTGTTTATTTAACATGCTGTAATTCAAGTTGTTGACTGATTTTATTGAATAATTTTGAATGATTATTTTCATCCGCCGCACCGCATTTTGCCATACTTTTGCCGTGCAGACTCATGGTGAGCCTGTGCTTAAACACGGAAAGTATGGATATAATGACAAAATCAGAGACAGACGATGAAGTTTTCTTGGACATCCCGGAACTGTCGCAGCTCAAGACAGACACAAGCTCGTATTTCAAAGACACGCCCGACACACGCTTTTCGTCGCAGTTTTACTATTCACTGACAGCGTTCATCGATTTCTGCATAAGATACGCCAACGACATTCTCCGGGGTGAGACATACAGTTTCGAGCAGACGGCCACACAACTTTTTGTCACGTGTATCTACGACAGAAAACAATTCAGGACGTATCTGCGCCATGCGCTACACGCATCACGGCTGTACCTGTCGGAACTGAAGAGACGAATGTCGCCAGACGACACGGTGAATTACCATGAGCTGTCATGCACGCTGATGGCCGAGTGCGAATGGCTCATTTTCAAATGCGAGACATATATTAAAGGGA
>JAKSMZ010000014.1 GCA_024400355.1 Bacteroidales bacterium | reverse complement strand
ACATTTCTCGTGCGCCAGCCTCTCTTAACTCTACTCTTTTAACTCTTAATGGTTACTCTTCGCTCTCCGCGTCCTCAACGGGATACGCTTCAAGCGTGCTGTCGTCATTCTCGTCTTTCATCGAAAGCAGCGCCTGACGCGCCTCATCATTTTCCGGGTCGAAGATCTCGTAAAACACTCCGGATTTTCTGTCTTTGTAGCTTCCCTCGAAGATGTCGAATCTCTGCAATCTGCATTCGAGCGGCCCGTTAAAAAGCTCCACCTTCATTGAAGGCTTGAGGCCGATGGATTTCATGGCATCTTGGTTTGAGCTTAATATCCAAGCCGTGAAGCCCAAGAAATGCTTTTTGAGCGCATCGCCGATATTCCTGTAAAGGTCAGCGATATCGTCTTCTTCAAGGCGTTCGCCGTAAGGCGGGTTGATGAGCATCATGCCGCCTCCTTCAGGTATCAGCTCTAACATATCCTGTTTGCTGAGGTTGATGTCGTGGCTCATGTGCGCGCAGGCGATGTTCTGTCGTGCTATCTCCACTGCTTTTGCCGAATGGTCGGAAGCGAAGATCTGATAGTCGAAGTCACGGATTGCATCATCTGCCTCGGCTTTAATCGCATTCCACGTGTCTCTGTCGAAGTCGTGCCATGACATGAAGCCGTAGTTCTCGCGGTAATATCCGGCCGGGATGTTCATCGCAGCCATGGCAGCTTCAATCGGGATGGTGCCGGAGCCGCACATGCAGTCGTAGAAGTTACAGTCGTACTGCCAGCCCGTGAACTTGATGAGGCCGGCGGCAAGCACCTCGTTGATAGGGGCCTTATCGACTATTTTCCTGTAGCCACGTTTGTGAAGTGACTCGCCGGAACTGTCGTACGAAAGCGTAACTTTCTCATTCTCAATATAAACATTGATTCTGAGGCTGGGGTTTTCAACATCAACCGACGGGCGGGCACCACAATGCTGGCGGAACTCGTCAGCGATGGCGTCTTTAACCTTGAGTCCGGCATACTGCGAGTGTGTGAAATAAGGTCCGCTCACGACCGCGTCGATGGCGAAGGTCTCGTTGATGTCGAAGATCTTGTGCCACTCGATTTTATTGACGTTATTATATAGAGCCATCTCATCGCGGGCGACAAACTTCGCCACTGGTTTCAGAATGCGCAAAGCAGTACGGCACAGATAGTTAGCCTTATACATCAATGCGTTATCGCCTTCAAACGAAACCGCTCTGTAAAGTTTCTCTACATTTTCCGCGCCGATTGCGGTCAATTCCTCAACCAACAGATCCTCGAGGCCAGCCATTGTCTTGGCGACCATCTTAAACTTTTCCACTTCAATATTCTCCATAATGGATTAGAATGAGTCAACGATTCTCTTTTGCCATTCGAGGAACTGTTCCTTTGAAGGCTGCAGTTTTGTTTTCTTGAAGTCAAGGTCGCCTTCACATTGCATTGGCACGAGGTGGATGTGTGCGTGAGGCACTTCGAGGCCGAGCACTGCCATTCCGACTTTCAGGCATGGGAAGGCTTTTTTGATAGCTATTGCGACGTCTTTCGCGAAGACGATCATTTCGGCGAGATCTTCATCTTCGATGTCGAAGATATAATCCGTCTCTTTCTTGGGTATCACGAGTGTATGTCCGGGTGCGAGCGGATTGATGTCGAAGAACGCGAAGAATTTCTCGTTTTCAGCTATTTTGTAGCATGGTATTTCGCCAGCCACTATTCTTGAAAATATGGAAGCCATGGTTATTCTCTTGTTATTTCAACGATTTCGAAAGTCATTTTTCCGGCCGGCACTTGTATTTCCACCTGGTCGCCGACGGCTCTGCCGAGAAGGCCTTTTGCTATTGGTGATGTGATGGAGATTTTACCTGCCTTGAGGTTTGCTTCCTTTTCGGGCACGATGGTGTATGTCATGACGGCCTTTGTCTTGAGATTTCTGATCTTGACTGTTGAGAGGATAAGCACCTTTGAGGTATCCATCTTCGACTCATCAATGACGCGTGCGTTCGCGATGGTGAGTTGCAGGTTTACTATTTTCATTTCGAGAAGCTGTTGGGCTTCTTTTGCTGCATCGTATTCGGCGTTCTCTGACAGGTCACCTTTGTCACGTGCCTCAGCGATTGCCGCAGCGATCTTAGGGCGTTCGTTCACGCAGAGGTCTTCTAATTCATCTTTCAGCTTCTGCAACCCCGCCTGGGTAAAGTATTCAATATCTGCCATAATATAATTTTTTATTCATGTAAAAAAGAGACCCTTACCTAAATAAGGGCCCTTTTTTACCTTAGAAATTGTATGCAAAGATACAACTATTTTTTCAAATGCAAGACTTTTTTTTAGAATAAAATTCTTGCACCGATTGAGTGTGTTCCGTTCCAGTGTGCTGTGTTGCGGTATGCGTAGTCGATGCATATCTTCAGGCCTTTCTTGTTGAGAGGAGCCTGGACTGATGCGCCGAGTGACAAGCCTTTATGAACGTTTGTGCATTCCATGTCTTCGATATTCTTCCAGATGCCGCTTTCGATTGTGTAGCCGCCACGGAGGAGAAGTATGTCTCTGAACGAGCCTTCAAGACCGAGGATGAACTGGTCCTTTGAGAAAGCGTTGGAGTTGAAGTTGAATGCGAGTGACAAACGGCTGCTGTTCTGGAAGTTGAAATCGTATGCAGCAGCGATGCACAACTGTGTCGGGAGTTCGAATTCATCGGTACGGTTGACAAATGTCATCGACGTGTTGTTCATCCAATACGGGTCCATTTTCAACACGAGACCGTCGCCTGAATATTTCATGGTTGGTCCGATGTTCTTCAAGGTGATACCGAAGTGGATGTTATCGGTAAGACCTGTTACGTACTGAATACCAGCGTCGAGGGCAACGCCTGAGCATTTCATATCAGCGATTGACTCACTGATAATCTTGATCAAGATACCGCCGTGGATACTGTTTGAGAATGACTTTGCGACGGCGAGGTTGATGTTCATCAAGCTTGGCTTGAATGTACCGATGCCGGCGTCAGGGTTCTCGTTAGTTGCTCTATCAATCTCACCGAAGTTCATCGACATGAAGTCGAGACCTAACACCAATGATTCGGAGACGCGGACCAATGCGCCGAAAGAGACGACTTTGGTGCCTGAACCTGCGAGCCAGTTGGTGTATGAGAAGTTGATGTCCATTGTATTGACAAATGAGATACCTGCGACATTGCCCCACATAGCATCGACGCCTTTGACAGATGCCATACCGGCATTTGCCCAGCCCGATGATGCTGCCCATGGGTTAATCAGCAGTTCATTTGCTCCAGCCTGACCTGTTCTGTCCTTATTACCTGCGAATGCTTCTGTGCTCGCGAATCCAATGATGATTGTCAAGCTTAATATTACGATAGTTTTAAATAACTTTTTCATGATCGTTCAATTTTAATTTGTTCGCAAATAATTTAGAATGTATTTAAGTCAACCTGACGCATTGCGCAGTAGAACTTGACGGTCTTTTCGCCGCCGCCTGCCGCTAAGTCTTTAACATGGATAAGGTAAATGCCGCTCGCGATAGGAGTGTTGGCGTGGTTGGTCAAATCCCAGTCGATTGATGTCGTTGACGTGTCATCTTTCTTGAACTGGCGGATCTTTGTTCCGTTGACAGTGTAGATTGTCACGACGCACTTGTCAGGGACATTGACGATTTTCACCTTGTGTGTAAGGGCGTTAGACTCGTAGCTTGACCAAGCGTAGTAAGGGTTCGGGACGACTCTGATGAGGTCGAGGTCGCTCTTCTGCTTGTTGGCATCAAACTTCGTAGGAACCATATTCCTTGTTGAGAAGGTGTAGTATGGGTTCGGGAAGCTGTACAGACTCATCAAAGCTGTGTCTGACTCGTCGATGTATTCTTTCAGCTTGTCTGACACTGTTTCAAGCGGATAGTCGCCGAAACCTGGTTCATACGGTTTGCTGATACGCACCGAGACGCGCACAGGGTTACCAGGCTGCAGCCACTCTCTTCCTTCGATTGCCATTGGCATTCCAACCCAACCAGGCATACGCCAGAATGCTTTCATGTAGTTCTTTCTCTGTTGTGTTGATGTAATATTGGCAATCTGGTCAAGAATCCCGATTGTTGTAGCACCTGCATCGTATGCCGGCATCGAGAAGTCGATAACACCCAAAACGTTCCATTGGCACATTGGCAGGACATACACGTAATGTTTGCCACCCATGAGAGGAGTTTTGTCAACAGGACCGAACAATGCCGGGTCTGAATACTGTGACTCGATGCCAAGGACTGTGTTTTCCTTGAGCGCAACAGGATTGAAAATCATGTCATCGCCATTCATATTCTTGAGGAATGAGTCCTCACCGAACAACATGTTAAGACGTACGCCGGTCTCAACATCGATTGCATAGCCTGGGAACCAACCCATGCCGTGGTCAGAGATGTAGTTTGCAGCTTCCGGATCATTACTTGGTCCGTTCTGTGTTGCAGGAACACCATTCTTGTCAACTGAAGCGGCGGCACGGAGATCGAATCTCTCAACATTTCCGTCTGACAACATTTGATCCATGCACATCTCCATGACAGGGCAACGGGTCCATTTTGACTTATCCGATGTAAGGACGATATCAATTGACCTCGTGTTGTTGAAGAATGTGTTTTCTGCGTATGACTGATCCCATGCATCATACATCGGGCCAGGGAAGTTAGACTCGACTGTACCGGAGACGTATGTGAGAACGTATGGAGCCCATGAGCCATCGGCGATATGCTCATAATTCTCATCCGGGTCGAATGGTTCTGAGCCTTTATCAGTTGCGCCTGACTTGACCTTATAGTCGTTGTTTGCCTTGTTATCCTGGTCGCCATAGGTGCCTGAACGGATCCAGTTCAACGGAGTGCCGACATAGTCGTCATCATCGTAGATACCGCCCAACCAGCGGTTAGAGCTGTCGGCGTATGTGACAGTTGTGTACAACATGCCGTTCTTTGGTGCGAGAACCTGATATGCAGGAATCGGAGCACCAGTGTTCGCGTCGTTACCTTGTGAACCGACTTTGACAGGTCCGATGTTGTAAGGCTGTGTGATAGTGATTGACAGACCTCTTTCGAGGAACAGCATTTCGTTTGCATTCTCGATGGTCATATTTGACTCGTAATAGACGCCATCTTCCTGCATGTCATGCAAGTACCACTTGGCTGTCTTCTTGACAGCGGTATCGCCCACAATTGAAACGTTGCCTGTTACGCCATGCATTGTGACATCGAAGAAATCACCCAGGAAGAGTGAGTAGTCTGTCGGGACAACGTTGAGCGGGTCAACGACTTTCACATCGAGAGGACCGTAACCGGCCTTGTAGCTCGGATGATATTCGATCGGGTATTCCTCCGAACCGAACGGTATCGTGACGAAGTGTTCGCCATCGAACTGTGTGGCAAGACCTTTTGCCAGGATTGTCTCTTCAACACCTTTTTCCAATTCGATGCGGTTTCCACCATTACCGAGACCAGCCCAACGCTTGATAGCCGGCTGTGACTGATATGTGGAATTGATGACCGTACCATTCACAATCTTGTGAGGAACTGCCGAATACAGCTTGATGTTCTTACGACCGGCAAGATAAGGTGTCTTCTGGCCGAAGAGGAATTCAGGTGCCGTCTCATCAACTTTATACTCCATGTAATTGTTGTATGCGTAAGCAATTGCCATGAAATAGTATGTCTTATGGTTGACAAGTGTCGGGTCGGTATTGATTGTGAAGGCATCTTGTGTCACAACGAAAGAGTGGGTGATGCCGTTATCAGCACCTTGTACCATCAATGTAGGTACACTGACCTTGAGGTCTTCATCCTGGATCCAGTTGATGATTTGACCGACATTGTTGTCAATGTCGCACTGGAAAATCAGACGGGCCTTTGTGTCATCGGTAAGTTCATCAACGCTGACGGTATTATTCGCGAGCTGATAGATCTGATAACCTTCGAAGCGATAGTAAGGGTCTTTTTCAGAACCGTCAGGGTTATAGCCTTTGATGTTCTGGTCTTCTTCGATATAGTCTTCGTTCGCATTGTTTGATGACGGTGAGTTCGAGATATAGACTATGAGTTGTCTGTCGAGTTCACGGATCGTGAGGTCCGGTGCATCCGGTCCGTCAAGGACTTTGAAGCATCTGTCGAACATTGACTGGCACTTATCGTCAACCCTACGGAGAAGTTCCACTGATGCCCATGCCTCACCAGTGTTTGCGCGAGCCCACGGCACACCGAATGTGATGTAGTTAACAGCACCTGCCTTCAATGTGAAAGGACCGGCAGACTGCATGAAACGACGGTCATTGGCCGGGTTAGGTCCACCGTTGTTACCTGTTTCTTCACTCCAATAGACACCTTCCTGTGCGAAGATACCGTTTGGTGTGAGGCCGCCTGTACCCCAGTTACACGGGTCTGAGTCGAATGGGAACATGAAGTCGCAGGCCGGACCTACTGTACCAGCTGCGCCCGGAACAGCTGTTCCGCCGTATTCCATCTTTGAACCATTCTTCCAGATACCACGGAGGAGGAGGTAGTATTCAGCCGCCTCACTCGGGTCACCGTTGATTGGGTTGTTTGTATTGTCGTGATAAACGAAACGGCGCATACCGAAACGTTCGTCATCAGGAATGCCGTTACCGAAGTTAACGCCGTTGATGCTCTCGTCGCACAACTGGATGCTATCGCCGGTGAGCTGGTCATATTTATACTTAGGTCTGTCAAATCCGACAGGGTCGAGGTAAGGACCTTGGAAGAAGTCAACACCGACCGCAGGTGGATTTGCGCCGTAAGCCTCAGGCTCACCGTTACCATCGACAGGAGCGCCGTTGTAACCGTAGCCGAGACCACGTGACACGTCACAACCGACATAGTCGTCCTTTGCATAGCCGAGGTCAACGTCTGTCCATGGTGAGAAGTACGTGTTGGTCAAAGTATAAGTTGAACGGTTGATGATCTCATAACTGTAGAAAGTCATGTTGTTGATTTCATCATTTGTTGAAAAAGCAAAGGCTTGAGCTCTGATTTCCATACCGATTGCAGAACCGCCTGTCTCGGTGTGGGCATTACCTTTATCGTTGAACACCCACCAGATTGTCTGGTCACCTTTGATGAGCTGGTCGGCAAGGATGGAACCCTTGACTGTGCCGCCATGCTGTTCCTCCATTGTCGGTACCTTAGTATGGCAATATTTATTTTCAATGTCATAGAAAGGATAGTCACCGACTGCGGGGTTGTACTCACCGTCGCCGTCGTTATCATAGAACGGTGCGAGGTAGTGGCTGATGCCAGCGACTTCACCATGAGCAGGCCAATTCAAGATATTTGCAGGAATCTTCGAGATATATTCCGGATACGGAATACCAGTCTTCGGGTCGCAGTTTGCGAGGAACTCATCAACTTCAGCGCGTGTGATGTTGTACATCTTGTCGTACATCATACATGTCTGAGCGTCGATAGATGCTGTTCCATCAACTGTAAGAGGACCTGTCCAGAAGTCGTTGCCGCCGTTGAAATTAAGACCTTGACGGAAACGGACAGCGGCGCACTTCAACTGGTTGTTGACGTCCATACCGGCGATCCAGAGTGAGCCGGCGTACAATGATGTTGCGGAACCATTTGCAGGGATATAGTACTTAGCACCTGATCCGCCTGGGAGGTCCCACCACATGTCACCACCGGCATTGACACGCACCCTTGCATTGTTGATGTTCAACCATGCGAATGTTGAAGATGGTGTGCATCCTGCGGTAGTTTGTTTCAGATTCCGAGATGTTGGCGTAGGTCCGCTGAACTGCACCTTCTCGGATCTTGCTTCAGTTACACTTGCAATAAGAAATGCAACAGTTAATAAACGAATTATAGTCTTCATATTACCAGTATTTATTTTTCTGTTTAGAAGTTAAAGATAACACCAATTCTTATCTGTCTGGGTGATGAGTAATTGGAGAAGTCGTTGACATACAAACTGTACAATTCACGGAATGCATCAGCATCTGTCTGGTTGTTGATCTCACGTTGCCATTCAGGAGCTGAGAGGTATCCGTTATCGTCAGGGTTACCTGTTGAAGAATAGACAGAGACAACGTTCTTTGAGTTAAGCACATTGAGGATCTGGAGATAGACGTTGAAATAAGCATCACGGCTGTTCTCCTTATTCTTGTTCAACTTGAAGTATATATCCTTGTCAAGACGAAGGTCGAAACGGAATGCCCACGGGAGGCGTGATCCGTAGTACGAACCTTTAAGAACGTTTGTTGAGTTTCCGGCGATAGGTGAGCTGATGTTTGAAGCTGCCGTGTATGGAGTACCGGAACCGCCCTGCATTGTTATTGACAAACCTGTGTTTGCAAGCCATTGGATAGGTTTCTTGCCTGATTTCTCGCGTTTTGAAACCGGTCCGTTATAGTCTTTGCCATCAGCAAAACGATAGTCCATCGAGATGTTGAACTGGTGACGGCGGTCCCAAGGCATTGCGAATGTTGAACGCAGGTTAGGAACACCGGCAGCAATCAAAGCGCTCATCGTTGTTGCTGATGCACCTGTTGCGTTTGTGAACTGCAATGTGTATGATGCACGCAGACGAAGGTTCTTTGTCCTGCGGAGGTCATATTCAGCCGTGAAACCCTTTGTGGTACCGAAGTCAAGGTTGCTGTACGATGAGTAATCCTTAGGATAAGCACCTGTGTAACGATACATCTGGATGTTGTCACGAAGCTCGTTGTAGTAAGCCGTGATCTTCATCGAAGATGTATTGGTGAGTTTCTGCTGGAAACCGAGTTCGTAGTTGATTGTCTGCTGTGGCTTCAGTGCAGGGTTGTTGAGAGTACCGCTGACCTGTGCGAAATAGTAATAGTCATAGATGTTCGTGAAGTTGTTTGAAGGACGCTGTGTCAACACGTCGTAGTGTGCGTAGAACAAAGCCTCATCGGAAATAGGGAATGAGAATGAGATACGCGGCATCACGCTCCACTGTGGGTCGTAGTCCTTGAATGACTTCTGGTCAACATGCTGCTGTTTGCTGTCCTTCACCCATGCGTTGACTCCGAAGCCGGCGTCGAGGGTGGTAGGGTCGCTGATTTCAGCGCCTTCCGCATTGTACCATGTGTTTCCGTTACGGTAACCGACGATTGATGTGACGTTCTCAGCCTTGTTGACATACACTGCATAGTCGTTGCCGATGTTTGAAGGGACATTCTGGTATGAACCGTCATCCAATCTGATCTGGTTGCCATTCTCAAGTTTGTTGCCGACCGTATAGTAATCATAGAGTACATACGGGTCTTTCAAGACTTTCTCATTGGCATCAAAGCGGTCAACACGGACACCGACATTGAAGATGAGGTCTTTGAATGCGAACTTATCCTGGATGTAACCTGCCATGTAAATCGGTCTGAATGAACCTACAGGACGTGTGTAGTTGTTATTTTCGTCCATAGCCGTGAAGAAGTCGTCGAAGCTCGGCTGGCCTTTGAGTTTGTTTCCCTTATAGTCGTAGCCGTAGTATGAGACATACGAATTACCGTCCTGTGTCAGGTCGTCTGGTGTGAACATGCTGATGTCGAAGCCATCCTGGAGTGTTGCCTTGTGCATGACACCTTCTCTGTCATAATATTCAATGGAATTGTCATTGAAGTCGTATGAGTCGGTATTAATCCAGTCAACGCCGTCAACGCTAAGACCCAAGGCCTTACGGAGATTGGCATCAAACACGCGCTGTTCAGCACCGTTGCTTTTTCTGTAATAAACAACCGTATCAACGAACCCGTCGTGAGAAATCGCGTGTGGGTTGTCCATATCCAACTGCATGATGTGGAAGTTAGCTGTGTTTCTCATCAAATACCAGAGGTTGTATCCATTAACTCCGTATGACCTGCTGTTACGTTGTTCGTACTGGAAACCGATCTTCAACTCGTGGTTGCCGACCGTCATTGCCGTTGCGAGGTTGACGTTGAACAGGTCGCTCTCGCTGTATGCGTAATTCGCCTGGATTGAACCCGGAGCGGCATAAAGTCCGTAGAACGCGCCTGGTGAGCTTGAGTTCAGAAGACCTTGGCTAAGCTGAAGGTTGTCGAAGTTGTCGTAATGCAGATACGGGTCATCATAGAGATTGTAAATCTGTGATGTGTAATTTGAAAGCAATGGGTTGAATGAATCTGGTTTGAATGTCACCAGGGTGTCATAGTCCCAGCTGTTGGTGACCCACACATTCTTATATGTGTGTCCCGTTTCTGGGTCTGTTACTGTACCGAGTTCGTATGAAGGTGACTTGTAGATGGAGTATTTACCGAGGTAACCGTATTTCCAAATGTCATCTTTATGGTCAGGGTCGTACTGCTTCGAGTTCACACGTGTGTAGTCAACCTGCAAGCTGTAGTAGAAGTTCTTGATGAGTGATGTGCTTTCCGGATCTGTCGGGAATCTCTGTGAGAAACGTCCGAACACACGCCATGTCTGGCCTTCATAGATATAATTCTTGTCGAAATTGAAATATTCCTGTGGGCGTGAAAACTCGTGGCTTTTGCTCTTGTAATAACTGCCGCCGACCGAAAGGTTGATGGTTTCGGTTGTACGGATGTTGATGTTGCCGGTCACTGAAGTGCTCCAGCCTGAAGTGTTTTTGGAGTTCTTCATGTATTCCATCGAACCCATTCTGGTATATTCACCATTCGGATATACGCCCATGCCGTCGCTTGAGATGCGGAGAGGATTCTGTTTGATGTAGTCTAACCATTGGTCTGTTGCCTTATAGTGGCCTATTGCGGAAATCGCGCCGTCCTTATTGTAGTTGAACTCGCCAGCGAGGAAGAAACCGAGGAGAGCTGTCTCTGCTTTCTTTCCCTTGATGAGTGGTCCCTGCAAGTTGATGCCAGCCCTGCTGTGGCCGTAGCCGTCAACAGACTGTTCCAACTCGACACCGGCTCCGAATGTTCTCGAAGGGCCTTTTGTCGTCATGTTGATGATACCGCCTGTGACGTCGCCGTACATGGCTGGAGTACCTGAAAGCATGACCTCGACCTGGTCGATAGCCGATTGTGGGACTGATGCCGAGCCGATGACACGGACACCGTCAACGTAAAAAACCGTACCTTCCGAACGGGCGCCACGCATGTTCATGTCACCATCGCTCGACTGGAACACGCCACCGACTGTCGCCGCGACAGCTTCAGCTGAACGGCTCGGCATCTTGGCGATTTCCTCGGCGGTGATTGTCGCGCCCGAAGAAGTCTGGTCCTTTGAAATCAAAGGCACCTTGTAATCGACAATCTCAACTGCATCCAGCACTTCTGACTGCATGCTCAATTGGATGTCTTGGAATGTAATCTTGTTGGCCGAAATGACAATACCCTTCATGATGAAAGTATTGTAGCCAACGAAGGTCGCTTTAAGGTCATACGTTCCTGGCGGAATAGGGTTGATGTCAAAATTGCCATCGAAATCGGATGAAGCACCTCCAGCCTGCGTACCGCCGTTCTCAAGAACAACGTTCGCAAATGGAATTGTCTCGCCGGTCGCTTTGTCAGTGATGACACCCTTGAGTCGACCTTGTTGTGCAAATGCCAACGACCACGACGTCAGCACAATGCAGAGGGTAAATAGTAACTTTTTTAACATACCTTGAAATTTTATGTTATACTACCTTTTAAGTGCATAATAAACAGGGTTCAAAATTACGACAATTTTTCAAATCTCCCAACTAAAATTATCAACATTGGGTAAAATATTTTTTAACAAAGTTGATAATTTATTTGTAACTCTCTCAAAATAAGATATTTAAAAGAGCACTTTTTTTATTGTAATGCTCTTCCAAAAGTTAAATTTTAGCATTTTAGGAAGGTTTTTCAGGGTTTTTACCGCCTATTTTTGAAATTACACCTTATATTAATAGTGCACTTTGCCTACAAATTCCGAATTAATTCTACAATTTTCTCTTTTTTCCGGCGGGAAACAGGAATTTTCATGCCGTCAGACAGCACAAGCTCCATGCTGTCTTTAGCGAAACCGGCAATGTATCTGTTGTTGACCAGATGCGACTTGTGCGTCCTTGTGAAACCGCGTCCTTCCAACATTTCCTCAACATCTTTCAAAGTCTTGGTAATCATCAGATTACTGCCGTCTTTGAAATGAAATACAGTGTAATAGTTGTCCGACTCGCAATGCACGATGTCTTCTTCATCCACAACAACCATATTGTCGGAAGTCGTCAGAACGATCTTTTTGTTCGGCGCTGCATCCTTCGGCTCTAAGTTCTTCACAAAGTCGTTGTATTTTCGCTCGGCATCCCGTCTTTCCAGCTCCGCCTTCACCTTTTCGATGGCACTTATGAAATAATTGATATCCAATGGCTTGAGAAGATAATCAACGACTGAAAGATGGAACGCGTCAATTGCATAATGCTCGTATGCCGAAATGATGATCACGCAGAAGTCTTCGCCATTGAACTCTCTTATGACGTCGAGACCCGTGCCGTCGGGCATCTCAATGTCGAGAAACACCAAGTCGGGCTTGTAGTTGCGTATCGCCGCGATGCCGGATTTCGCATCTGCACATTCAGCGCAGACAGTCACATCCGGAGTGAATTTCTCAACGACCGTGCGCAAGAGGTCTCTCGAAAGTTTTTCGTCTTCAATAATTATGCTTCTAATCATGACAACACATTTTTATTTCCACACGAGTTCCGCAGGCCTCACCGTGGTCATCATACAAGTCGATGATTTTCACCGAATATTCACCTTTTGAAACTTCATTCAGTATTTCAAGTCTCTGTTTGGTTATGCTTGTGGCGTGCGACTCCTCGGTCTTTCCAAGCTCACGCCGTTTCTGCGCCGCCTTCACGCGCCCTATACCATTGTCTTCGATAACAACCATAATCTCCGATTTGTTCAGAGGCTTCACCTCTATCCTCAAGACACCGTTCTCCGCCTTGTTTGCCAATCCGTGAATGACGGCATTCTCGGCAAACGGCTGCAGAAGCATCGACGCGATCTGCACCTTGGTCACATCAATCTCCGGCGAGATCTTTATTTCATACACAAACCTGTTGTTGAGCCTCATCATCTCCAAATCAAGATAAAGACGTATCGACTCAAGCTCTTCCGACAGACTAATCTTCTCGCGGCTTGCGTTATTCAGGATCTTTCTCATCAGCCGCGCAAAACTTGAAAGATACAGCGACGCCTTCAGCGAATCGTTGGTCAGAATGAAACTCTGGATGCTGTTCAACGTATTGTAAAGGAAGTGCGGGTTCATCTGCATCTGCAACGCCTTTCCCTTGAGCATGAACATCTTGCGCTCAAGCTCATCAATCTCTCTCACATGGGCGATCTTCCGGCGTTCTTTTCTGATTATCAAATAAACAATCACAAGAATCATCAGCACGAACAGCAACGAGACCCCGACTTTGAAATAAACCGTGTCATTCCATCTCGGCCTCACGATGATGGTGAGCTTATACGGCTCATTCTGCACATCGGCCTCGTTTGCCGCTATTAATATAAAGGTGTATGTGCCAGCCGGAATGTTCCTGTACTCCGCCTGATGACTCGCAGAACCGACCACACTCCACTGCCTGTCATAGCCTTCAAGAATGTATTTGTATCGTATCTTATTGATTTTATTGAGATTATAGGCTGAGAAATCAATGACAAACGTATTGTCATCGTATTTCAGACTGACTGTGTCGTTGTTGCGTATGTCAACCATGTCTTTGCCTGATGACGTATAGACTTTCGACACCATGATTTTCGGAATGGTTTTCTCTTGTTTGATAATCAATGGATTAAATACGCTGAAACCATTGAATCCGCCGAAATACATCATGCCCGAGCCATCGCAGAAAGCACCGTTCATAGTGAAATCATTGCCTTGAAGCCCGTCGTAATAGGTGTATATCGAGATTGCCTTTGTCGTCATGTCATATTCCCATATTCCCCGGTTCGTGGAGACCCATGCATTGCCATGAGCGTCGAACAAGACAGAATATGCGATCGGGCTGACTCCGTCTTTCTCATTTGCCAACACGCTGAATGTGTTTGTCTTAACATCAAAAATCAGGACGCCGTCAAGGTAAGAGCCGAGATAAAGATTACCGTCATTGCCTTTCGTTATGTTGTAAAGTATGTTTTTCTCTCCGACATCAAAAGTCTCCGTTTTTCCATCTTCAAGGTTTCTGCACATCAGGCCCCTGTTGGTCGTGACATACAGGAAATCGCCGTCACAAAGGATGCCGCGCGAACATCCTTTGTAGATAAGCTCGCAAGACCTTTCCCTGATGTTGACACGCGACAGCCCGTTGTCGGAGGCAATCCAGATCCCACCATGGTCATCGTTCTCTATGTCATTGATTACCTGGTTGGAAAAGTTCGGAAGCCAGTTCAAAAAACGTTTATCCTTCGTGTCATAACAGAATACCCCGTTATATCTCGTCCCGATCCAAAGGTAGCGGTTTCTGTCGTAAAACACCTTGCTGACTCGGCTTGTAGCAATGATTCTGTCGTCAATGCCGTAATAATCCTCGAAGCTTGTAAATGAGTTTTTTGTTTTGTTAAAGACGAAGACGCCGTAGTCGGTTCCAAGGAACAGCTCATTATCAGTGACTTGCGCTATGCTTCTCACAGGCAGGTTATGTGTGCTTCCATTGGAAAGGCTGAACGAGGTGAAATTCTCGTATTCTTTAATCATCTTGTTGATTCCCAACGCGGTGGCAATCCAAAGTCTGTCGGAGCTGTCTCTGAAAAGTTTTATGATATAATCATCCGACAAGCTCAAAGACACTGAGCCATAACGCGTTATGTTGATCAGCGAGTGGTTTTTGACGTCAAACCTGAAGACTCCATTGCCGTTGGTACCTACAAGAAGCTCGTCATCATCAAAGGCGATGATGTCGGTGACATTCGGGTTCAAGATTCCGCCGGCTCCATTGTCGAAAGGCATCTGTTGTAATTTATCTGATTTATTTTCAACAAGATACATTCCTTTTTCAGTTCCAATGTAAATCTTTTCGCTATCAAAGACACAAATGCTTTTGACGCACATCTCACTGAATATGCCCACCGTGCCATTGATGGCTCTGTTGAATATTCCGCTGTCTGTGGCAATCCACCATTTCTCCGAATCGAACTCTATATCATTGACATTCAGCTTAATGTCATCAATCTGCGTTATTATTCCGGATTTCAAATCAAAATCGAAAAGACCTGCATTGGTGCCAATTGACACCTTACCGCACACCGGTTCGTAAAAACAGTTTATTTTCTTGTCGGTCAACAAGTTACTGTTTTTCTTGTTTTTCAAGTCGAAGATAGTGAGTCCGTTTTCGGTTCCGACAAAGAGGCTGTCACCGACACATAACAGACTGGTTATCTGGGCATTCTGGTCATATTCACAGCCAAACTCCACGAAGTTGTAATTGTCGAAGCAGAACAGTCCGTTGTTGGTCCCGAACCACAGCATTCCCCTGTCGTCTTCCGCCATGGCATAAACGGTGTAAGAGCTTATAGATAAAGGTATCACGGCCCGACGCGATGAGTTCCGCAAGATTGCATACGCATCATCATCCTGCCCAAATGCGAGCGTGTTGAAAGCCACGCAAATCAGTAATAGTATATACGCTGTTTTTTTCATCTATTTCACATCTCTAACGCCATCCTGCATGACAGGATCATCACTGCAGATGTTGCAATTTTCAGATTTCCCCCTGCGTTTCTTGGGTGCATTGCATTTCTTGCTCCTCTTCCTGTTGTCTTTGGCATTGCGTTTCACTTCTTTCGCCTGCATAGCCCAATGCTTTTTCACCGCTTGCTCGTAAGTCATCTGATTTTCAGCCTCTTCCCAGTTTTGCGAATTATCCTTGTCGGGAATAACCACATCATGTTTCGCCTTGCAGGAAGTAACCGACAGACTCGCAAACAACAAAATCAATATTGTCAGATGTTTTTTCATAATTCAAAAAATCGGACAAAAATACGCTTTTTTCAATTATTTTTATATTGTTAAACCATTTTTTAGTAATTTTGTTCAAATTTTTTTAAAAAATGAAAAAAATTTTTAGGACCATAATAGTTTTTGCCATTATATGCGGTGCTTTTCCGTCGTGCAACAGCCGGCCGGAAAACCCGAATGAGCCAAAAGTTGACATTGACTTCACCATCAGCATAAGTCCGGTCAATGAATACAGCAATTTGAGCGTTGTCAGTGGCTGGATGTATGTCTCGGCACGCGAGCCAAGCCGCGGAATCATCCTTTACAGATATTCTCAGGACGAATTCAAGGCCTACGAACGCACTCCGCCAAACAGCCCCGATGCCTGCGGCAAGCCAAACGCGCTTATTGTGGAATCTCCTTTTGTAGTTGACGGCTGCACCGATTTCAAGTACAACATCCTTGATGGCAGCATCATCGAAGGCGGCGACGGCTATCCGATGATTCAATATTACACACAGTTTGACGGAACCAACCTGAGAGTCTATAATTAGGAATTTTAGGATAGTTAGGTGTTTAAGGAATTTAGGCATCTAATTACCTCAGACTCCTCAAACACCTAAAAACACCTACTAATATCTGTAAATATCAGCTTTGTACGGGCCTTCAACGGGGACACCGATATAGTCGGCTTGTTTCTGCGTCAGCTTGGTAAGTTTCACGCCGATTTTCTCGAGATGAAGTCGTGCCACTTCCTCATCGAGATATTTCGGGAGGCAATATACGTCAACAGGGTATTTGCCGCGGTTTTTCCAGAGGTCCATCTGTGCCAGTGTCTGGTTGGTGAACGAGTTGCTCATCACGAAGCTGGCGTGACCTGTGGCGCAGCCGAGGTTCACGAGACGGCCTTCAGCGAGTAGGAAGATCTCATGTCCGTCGGGGAAGATGAACTTATCGACCTGTGGCTTAATGTTCACTCTCTTTATTCCTTCGAGGTTCTCGAGCCGGTTCACCTGTATCTCGTTGTCGAAGTGACCGATGTTACACACGATGGCCTGGTTCTTCATCTTGAGCATGTGTTCGAGTGTCACGACATCGCAGTTGCCGGTGCATGTGACGAAGACGTTACCTTCCTTGACAGCCTCTTCCATCGTTGTGACCTCATAGCCTTCCATCGCGGCCTGAAGTGCGCATATCGGGTCGATCTCGGTGACGAGCACACGTGCGCCATACGAGCGCATCGACTGTGCGCAGCCCTTGCCGACATCACCATAGCCAAGGACGACGACGACCTTTCCGGCGAGCATCACGTCGGTGGCGCGTTTGATGCCGTCGGCGAGCGACTCACGGCAGCCGTAGAGGTTGTCGAACTTCGACTTCGTGACGCTGTCGTTGACGTTGATTGCCGGAACGAGGAGTTTGCCGGCCTCTTTCATCTGGTAGAGACGATGCACGCCTGTCGTTGTCTCTTCGGAAACGCCTTTCCAGTTTGCGACGACTTTGTGCCAGTGCATCGGGTCTTCCTTATAAGTGGCGATGATGACGCTCATCAGGGCTTTCTCTTCTTCGTTTGAAGGCTTGACTTCCATGAGTTTCGGGTCGTTCTCGCAGTCATAACCTTTGTGAATCAGCAAGGTGGCGTCACCGCCGTCATCAACGATGAGGTCAGGGCCGTTGCCGTCGGGGAAGGTGAGTGCGCGCATCGTGCACCACCAGTAGTCTTCGAGTGTCTCGCCTTTCCATGCGAAGACAGGCGTGCCTGTGGCGGCTATCGCGGCGGCGGCGTGGTCCTGTGTCGAGAAGATGTTGCAGCTCGCCCAGCGCACCTCGGCGCCGAGGGCTTTCAACGTCTCGATGAGACAGGCCGTCTGCACCGTCATGTGCAGTGAGCCACTGACCTTCGCGCCTCTGAGTGGTTTCTCTTCGCCATATTTCCTGCGCAAAGCCATCAGACCCGGCATCTCATGTTCCGAAATCTCAATGTCCTTTCTTCCCCATTCCGCGAGGCTCATGTCAGCCACGAGGTTAGGGAGGTTCTGTTTCTTAAGTTCTTCTTTCATATTTAAAAAATCTAAAATTCAAACACCACTGCATGTTCAGCGTTTACTTCACCATTAATATTAATAAGGTATCCGTCAGCCGATTTCTTCACCGAAACCTTGTTTCTGTTGCCAAGTATTTTCGGATGTTTCTTGTCAAGTCCTTTTATATCGCATTTAATCTCAATGCTTTGCGGAAGCGTCTCGCCTTCATCTAAGAGATAGAAAACATAGATCTTCTGTTTTCCGTTTTCAGATGCCGGAACCTGAGTGAAACGCCATTTCCCAGAGCAATACGGATAAATCGGTCTTGTCTTGTAAATAGCGTTTCCGTTGATTTTCATCCATTTGCCGATCTCGTGCATCCTTGACACCGCTGTCGGTGGCAGTTCACCTTCCGGCGACGGACCTACGTTGAGCAGGTAGTTGCCGCCTTTCGCCACGATGTCAATCAAAAGATGAATTATCTTATTGGTTGTCTTGTAGTTATCTGTCTCGACATACGACCATGAATTGCCCATCGACATGCACGTCTCCCAAGGATATGGCAGCAGCGTGTCTGGCACCTGCTGTTCAGGTGTCTGGTAGTTCTCGTATTTCCCGTGGACCGAGCGGTCAACAATCAGCAGGTCGGGGTTGTTCTCACGCGCCATTGCTGCGATCTTCGGCATGTCGATGTCCTGTATGAAGCATCTGCAGCCGAGCCATGGACGCGTTTCGTCGTCGATGCTGTATTCCGGACGGATCCAGCCGCCGTCGAGCCACAAGATGTCGATGTCGCCGTAGTTGTGTGTCAGCTCCATGATCTGGTTGCAGGTGAAATCGCTGAAACGCTGCCATCTCTCCGGGTACCTCTGCGGGTCGTAATTGACATTACGGTCGGGGGTCGCCCACTGCGCCGCCCAATAGTCATCATGATGCCAGTCGGCCTTCGAGAAATAAAGTCCTGTCCAAAAGCCCTGATTTCTAAAGGCTTTCACTATCTCACCTGTGATGTCGGCTTTCTCGTTTTCCGAAAAAGGGCACGAGGCATCGACTGTCGAATATGTCGTTTCCTTTGTGTCGTACATGCAGAATCCGTCGTGATGTTTTGTGGTGAATACCACATATTTCATTCCGGCTTCCCTGGCGAGTGAAGCCCATTCGTCTGGATTGAACTTCGTAGGATTGAATGTCTTGTTAAGTGCCTGATAATCATTTTTATATTTGATATAATCGGCTCCTCCCCTGTCGATCCAGTCTTCGTTGCATATCGACCATGACTCGACGACGCCCCACTGCGAATACATGCCCCAGTGCATCATGAAGCCGAACTTCAGATCCTGCCATTCGGCGATGCGGTTTGTGATAATCGGGTTGTCCTCCGGCTTCGTCAGGTCTTGCGCAAAAGCGGAGACACCTATTAGCATTAATATGACACTTAACAGTTTCTTCATATTCACTA
>JAKSMZ010000139.1 GCA_024400355.1 Bacteroidales bacterium | reverse complement strand
GTCGGAACTTGAGAAAAATCAAGAGCTGAAGGAGATCCTTCTCAACGAAACACCTTGGGTTTTGGATGCCAAAAACGAAGCCGAACAACGTGTCAACATCTCGAAACTCTTTGATACAGAAGCGATTGATAAAAACATCAAGTCAGCTTTGAATGTTTTGAAGAAGAAACAGAAACCGAGCGGCGGCTGGCCGTGGGTCGAGGGGATGCCTGAAAGCGCATACGTGACGCAATACATATTAGGCGGCTTGGGACGGCTTGAAGGCTTAGAGATTAGAGATGAGAGATTAGAGATTAGAGAATTGGAAAGTCAGATTTCAGAAAAAGCGTTCCATTTCATTGAAAATGACGTGGTTAAGAGATTCAGCGATTTGAAGGAATCCGACAGGAAAGACTATCATTGCAGCGTGATGATTGTCAGGGAGCTTTTCGTGATGAGTTATTTCCCGAAGTTCGAGACAAGCGGGAAATTCAATGAAGCGAAGGCGTTCTATATCGGAAAGCTCAAGAATGACTGGACGAGTTTCAACTTCGAGGCGCAGGCTGGCATCGCGTTGATTCTCAATAGAAACGGTGACAAGACCGAGGCGATGGCAATCTTGAATTCATTGCGCGAATGCGCCCAGAAGAACGAACTCGGAATGTATTGGTTTGAAAACGGCTGGTTCTCCGGACCGGAAAGACGAAGCATCGGCGTAGAGGACGAGGCCCGCATCCTTGAGGCGTTCAACGAGATTGACCCGAAAAACGAGGAGATCGATGCGATGCGCTTCTGGATCCTCGGACAGAAACGGACTAACATGTGGGACAACGACCGTGCCACAGCCGAGGCGGTTTACGCCATCGTGAACCGCGGAACCGACTGGGTCAACGACAACGGCGAAGTGGTTATTGAGATTAACGGTAAAAGATTAGAGATTAGAGATGAAGCTGATAATTTCATTCAACAGTCACTTCCTGTTGACGGCGATTATTCAAACGTTTCCATTGATAATCAGACAAATCACCAGGTGTGGGGCGGAATGTTCCGGCAGTATTTCGTGCCGATTGACAAAGTTCAGAAGTCGAACGAAGACATGAAGGTGAGACGCGAGTTTTTCGTTGAAAGAATTGAAGGCGACAAGACGAAATATGTGCCGGTTTCTGAAGAAGACATCAGGGTCGGCGACAAGATTAAGATTGTGCTTCATATTGAAAACCAGCAGGATATGGAGTTTGTGTATCTGAAAGACCTGCGCGGCGCGTGCTTCGAGCCGACGGAACAGATTTCGCGTTATCACTACAGCGACGGTCTATGGTATTACCAAAGCACGAGCGACGTGGCGATGGAGTTCTTCTTCGACAACATGCCGAAGGGCAAACATGAACTCTCGCACACAGTTTACGTCACAAAAGAAGGCTCATTCAGTGCCGGTTACGCCGTGGTGCAATGCCAATACGCGCCGGAGTTCGGGGCTTACTCGGAGGGAAGAAGAATCGTAATTAAGTGATACTTACGAACTTAATAGACAAATCTGTTAAGCTCAATCAAAGCCCTCTGGTATTCATGCTGCATCTGGAAAACTTCCAGCACCGCATCATGTTGATACTCAAACTCAACGAGATATTCGACGAGCGTCTTCTCACCTTTCTCGTATGCTTCACGCAAAAGGTCGCGGCTGTCGGTGTCTTCAAGAATGTCTTTCATTTCCAAGTAGTTACGTTGAAGTGACTTGGCACGGAGATACGTGTTCAGCAGTTCATTGTACAAGACCGCCTTTTGGTTTTCGAGAAGCGACTCGCCACTCGCAGCCTTGGCTTTCGCGGCTTTCACCGTCCTCGCGTTTCCCCAAAACGGCAGCGAAATCCCGATTGTCGGACCATGATAACCGCCGTCAGACTCCTTTTCCATCATGTAACCGACATTCAGCTTCGGTGCCCATTCCGATTTGGCAAGTCTCACATTTTGTTGATTGACAGTGTTTTGCGCACTCAGATGAGCAAAAACCGGGCAGCTGTTTTCAACCGTTCGATACCAAGAATCAAAATCTTCAGGCAACGACATTTCATCGTAGAAATCTTGCGTGAAATCAATGGCGACACCGCCGTTCAAAGTCTTCAGTTCACCAATAAGTCGCTCGCGTTCAATGACATGCATCTCATATTCGTTACGTACACTGATATAATTCATCTTCGCGTTTCTGTATTCCAAAATCGTGGCTTCACCGATTTCAAGTTTCCGCTGCAGAGCCTTCTCAATCGTCTCGGCGTTTTCGAGGCACTGCTCGTGATATTTCAGACATACATTATTGAAAATCAAATCAGTACAAATCTGCTGAGCCTGATATAAAACATCATTTTTTTGAATTTCATATTCTAAATCGGCAACCTGATCATTTAATTTCCTTATTTCGTTTTTATTTGAATAAACCGTCGGAAAATCAAATTCCTGATTGACATTCAAATCGATACGATGTTCAGAGCCATTTTTAATTCCAAAAAGGTAACCGGCTCCGAGTTCAGGATTCGCGAAAAGCGAACCGGCATGATTCTCCGCTTTTTCGGCTTCAGCCTGTGAACGATAAGCGGAAAGCACCGTGCTG
>JAKSMZ010000138.1 GCA_024400355.1 Bacteroidales bacterium | reverse complement strand
AACGTTATTTTTCATAATTTTGAAGCCAAAAAAATTTTAAAGGTGAACAACAAAAACAATTCAACAAAACAACGTCTCAGAGGTTCATATCTCATCTCACTTTTGAGCATCACATTGGTTTTGTTCGTGTTAAGTCTCTTCTCGGCACTTTTGCTATACGCAAACAAGATTTCATCGTACATAAAAGAGAACATTGGCTTTGAGGTGGTGATGAAAAAAGGAGTGAAGGAAAAAGACATTCTGGAGTTTCAGAAAGAACTCGACGGCAAGAAATTTGTGAAATCCACAAGATATATCTCGAAGGAAGAGGCGACAAAACAGCTTTCAGCCGACCTCGGCGAAGACATCCTGCAATGGCTCGGCGATGTCGAGAACCCGCTGCTGCCTTCCATCGACGTGCGCTTCACCTCCGAATATGCGAATAACGACAGCATCGAGAAAATCGAACAATGGGTGAAGCAGAAGAAAAATGTCAAAGATGTCTATTTCCAGAAGTCACTCATGAACTCCATCAATCACAATGTCAAGAAGATAGGCGTCATACTGCTGTCAGTCGGACTGCTGCTGCTCGTGATGGCAGTGACACTCATCTCAAATACGGTGAGACTCTCAATCTACTCCAAACGCTTCATTGTCAGGAGTATGCAGCTCGTCGGGGCGACTGAGGAGTTCATCATGAAGCCGTTCATCAAGACTTTCGCACGGCAAGGACTCATCGGCGGACTGATCTCGGCAGTGCTTCTCGCAATGACAGTGTCGGTGATGTTCAGGAAAGTCCCTGAACTCGGACAGCTGAGCAGCTTTGGCCTTGACGTAACTATTTATGTATCAACAATTTTACTCGGTGCGGTGCTCACAACCGTCTCTACTTATTTCTCAATGAGAAAATATCTCGGTGCTGACATCGATGAACTCTACGAATGAGATTATTTATTACTTTTGCAAAAATATTCATAAATATGGCAACAATAAAAAAAGACCCGAAACAAGCTGATAATCAAGAACAAAAACAGATGCCTTTCAACCGTGACAACTACAAATGGGTGCTTATCGGCCTCGCAGTGCTGCTCATCGGTTTCATCCTGATGATTGGCGGCGGCTCCGACAACCCTGACGTCTTCAACGAAGGCATGTTCAATTTCCGCCGTCTCACACTCGCTCCGATACTCATCCTCGCCGGCTTCGGCATCGAGTTTTACGCAATTATGAAAAAGTAATGTGGCAAAATGTGACCGCATCGCGCCCTTTCAAACTTTATAACTTTTTAACTTTATAACTAAATTATGGACTGGTTACAAGCTTTACTTCTCGGAATCCTTCAGGGACTGACTGAATTTCTGCCTGTCTCAAGCAGCGGGCATCTCACGATATTGTCGAACGTCTTCGGCATGACGGGCGAGGAGAACCTCACTTTCACCGTCGTGCTTCACGTGGCAACGGTCTGCGCAACCCTCGTCGTCCTCTGGAAAGAAGTCGTCTGGATTTTCAAAGACCTGTTCACGAAACAGCAATGGTGTTCGTATCAAGGTCTTAACGACGGCACAAAATACGCCATCAACATCATCATCTCAATGATTCCGGTTGGCATCGTCGGTGTGTTTTTCAAAGACACCATCGAAGATATTTTCGGTTCCGGCCTTCTCATCGTGGGCATCATGCTGCTGCTGACCGCCCTGCTGCTCGGATTCGCATATTTCGCCAAGCCACGCCAGCGTGAGAAAATCTCTCCGCTGCACGCATTAATAATAGGTATCGGACAGGCCTGCGCCGTGATGCCGGGACTCTCACGCTCAGGAACCACAATCGCAACGGGACTTCTGCTCGGCAACAAGAAAGAGAAACTCGCACAGTTTTCGTTCCTCATGGTAATCCCGCCAATCCTCGGTGAGGCGCTGCTCGATGCAAAAGACGTGCTCGAGATAGGCTGGCACGAGGCGATGGCCGGCATCTCACCATTGACGCTGATAATCGGTTTCTTAGCGGCGTTCGTCACCGGCTGCCTCGCATGCAAATGGATGATCAACGTGGTGAAAAAAGGCAAACTCATATACTTCGCGGCTTACTGCGTGATTGTCGGCATCCTGACAATTTGTTTCGCATAAGTTTGTCCCGCAGATTAAACGCTGATTTATTTTGATGGAGAACTTGGATAACAAAATTTTCAACTTTGAAGAAGGCGAGGTTTTCCTCATCGACAAACCCTTGGATTGGACTTCGTTCGACGTGGTGAACCTGATTCGCGCCGTCATAAAGAAATATCATCAGATCAGAAAACTGAAGGTCGGACACGCCGGCACTTTAGACCCGCTCGCAACGGGACTGCTGATACTCTGCACCGGCCGCATGACGAAACAGATTGACAACTTTCAGGCGCAGGAGAAAGTCTATACAGGCACGATGATGCTCGGACAGACCACTCCGACATTCGATCTCGAAAGCGAACCGAACCGGTTTTTCCCGATTGACAATATTACCCTCGAAGCCCTCGATGAAGTCAGGAAGCGTTTCATCGGCGACATCATGCAACGGCCGCCGAAGTTCTCCGCGATAAAGATTCAAGGCAAACGCGCCTTCGACTATGCACGTTCCGACGA
>JAKSMZ010000137.1 GCA_024400355.1 Bacteroidales bacterium | reverse complement strand
GGCATAGCGGTACGCTTCTTTCCAGCGGTCGCCGATGAGAGCCGACACCAGCAGCAGCAACGTGCTCTTCGGCTGATGGAAGTTGGTTATCAGCGCTTTTGTGATTTTTATCGGGCACGACGGCGCAATCATCAGGGCGGTTGTCGCGTGAAGCGCATCGAGATGATGTATGTCGAGATATTTCAAGATCGCGTTGAGCGATTCCTTCGCTGTCGGCAGAATTTTTCTGTCCTGATACGGAAACCACTGGTTTACATGGATGTTGCGTTCCTCAAAGCCCTGTTCGATGAACATCACGCCGATCCAATAGACCGACTCGATGGTGCGCATGGATGTCGTACCTACCGGAATGATTGTGCGCTCGATGTTGTCGCGCAGATGTTCGATGCATTGTCTTCTTACTATTATCGACTCGGAGTGCATCTCGTGTTCGCCTATGGTGTCGGTTGCCACGGGGCGGAAGGTGCCGGCACCGACGTGGAGAGTCACCTCTTCGATGTCGTGGCCTTGTTCTTTCAGTTTGGCAATCAGCGGTTTGGTGAGGTGCAGTGATGCTGTCGGGGCGGCAACGGAGCCTTCATATTTGGCGAACACGGTCTGGTAACGTTCGCGGTCGCCGGCCTCCGCCTCACGGTGAAGATAAGGTGGCAGCGGTATCTCGCCCGCTGTCTCAAGTACCTCCGCGAAGCTGATGTCAGCCGGTTCCCAGGAGAAGCGGATCACCGAATAGGCATCGTTCTTCTCCATGCGTTCGGCGGCAAGAATGATGTCTTTGTCTTTGATTTTCAGTGGCATCGTGAGCAGTCCGTCTTTCCAGCGGCGTGAGTTGCCGACGAGACAGCGCCACTCGACGGGCGAGCCGGCGGAGAACGCAAGCTGATAGTCGCCGTCGCCTGTTACCGGTTCGAGGCAGAACACCTCGATGGCGGCACCGGAGTCTTTCACGAACTGAAGACGCGCCCTTACAACTTTCGTCTCGTTGAACACCAAAACCGACTTTTCAGGAAGATACTCACCGATGTTCCTGAAATGGTCTTCGTGTATCTCATTGTTTTTCAGCACCAAAAGTTTTGATGCGTCTCTCTCGGCCAAAGGATATTTCGCTATTCTCCCGTCGGGAAGCGGATAGTCGTATTCCGCGATATTGATATTTTGAACGTCTGAAATCATGGCGCAAAATTATGAAAAAAAATGATGTGATGATCTTTAAAAATCATCTGAGACCCTGATAACAGCATGAAATATAAATTTTAAAAAAATAAATAAAAAAGTAGATTATTTTCTACCTTTTAAAGAAATTATTATTACTTTTGCAGCGCAAAGACAAATTTTTATGAAAACTTATAAAGTCAAAGAAATGATAAAACTTTTAGAAATTAATGGGTGGTTTCTATCATATTGGAGAGGTGACCACAGGCAGTTCAAACACCCGTCCAAAAAAGGGAAGATCACCGTTCCAGGCAAGGCGAGTGACGATTTAGACGCGAATACGGCGCAAAGTATTCTGAAACAAGCTGGTTTAAAATAGGATGAAGATGAGAAAACTAACTGTAAACATTGAGTGGTGTGACAAGAATTATTGTGCAAGTTGCAACGATGATTCCTTAAACGGCATTGTTGTCGCGACAAGCAAGACTTTGGGCGGAATCAAGAAGGAAATCGCCGATGCCATTGCCTTCCACATTGAGGGTTGTCTCAACGATGGCGATGTATTACCGGAATGGATTGTAAATCATGAATATGAGTTGTCTTTCGACTACAAGTTTTCGGTGATTATGAGAATGACCATGGAATACATTCCGCTTTCTGTTTTGTCGCGCGAAACCGGCATAAACCAGAAGCAGCTGAGTCACTACGCCAACGGGACGCAGACACCGAGAGAGCCAATGAGGGAACGGATTATGACCGCCGTTCACTACATTGGTTCCCAGTTGCAAGTGTTATGATTATCACTTCATCTCTTCCATTGCTGCCTTTATCGCGCGGCTGAGCTGGTCGGGGCATGACGTGGGCTTGAAGCCGCAACGGATTCCCTCGAGGCGTGCCACTACGTCGGCGGCTTTCATTCCCTCGACAAGGCGGGCGACACCCTGCGTATTGCCGTTGCACCCGCCGTAAAACTGCACGTTCCTCAAGATGCCGTCTTCGATCTCAAACTCAATCGCCTGGCTGCACGTGCCTTCTGTTCTGTACTGGTATTTCATTATCTGATCACTATTTTCTGATTCGTATCTCCCATCCTGACGACATAAACACCTGTGTTCAAAGCGCTTATGTTAATCTTTCCGTCGTTTACGAACTCATCGGCGACCACTCTGCCGAGGCAGTCGAAGATCTGAACACGTCCGATGCCATTCACAATGAGATCATCGCCGTTCTGATATGCAAACTCTCCGTTATCCGGACCATTCGAGATCCTGACCAGGAACCTGTCGCTGCCATCGGCCATCGAGCCGACAAACTCATAACTGCTTAATGACAAATCCGTTACATTTCCCGTAAGGACATCAACAAGCTCAACGTCTGAATTTGAAGAGATGATGAATTTTCCTGTCGTGCCGCACTCGAACCCAAGCGGAATCGTGACCGTCTCGTTTTCACCGACATTGACTATCGAGTATTTCCCGCCGTCAGCTTTCAGATACAACGACGGAACCGTCTCACTTCTGCTGAAAAGTTTCTCAGCGTTGTTGGGTTTTCCGCTTGTCGGACAGATCATCACCTCATCGCTGCCGTTACGTCCCGTGACCTTGATGCTTATTGATTTTGAAT
>JAKSMZ010000136.1 GCA_024400355.1 Bacteroidales bacterium | reverse complement strand
GTGCCGCAGTCGAGTGTGGCCATCTCCGGAAGCGGGTTGGTGTCGGTTGACTGAAGACGTTCGTCCGGTGTCATGCCGACGGCGCCGCCTGTCGAAGGGATGAGGATGACATTCGGGCAGACCTTGAGGATGGCCTCTTCGCATTCCTGGAAGCGTTTGCGGTCCTGTGTCGGGGTGCCGTCGTCCCAGCGGACGTGAAGGTGAACGATGGCTGCGCCGGCGTCAACGGCTGACTTGGCCTCGCGCACGATCTCCTCAACGGTGTAAGGCACGTTCGGGTTCTGTTCTTTTGTTACTTCCGCGCCGCAGATGGCGGCTGTGATGATGAGTTTATCCATTTCTGTAGTTTTTATCTTTTAATTCTCTGCTGTTCTTTCTTCACGACGCATGTGCCGCTTGCACGTGCCACGATGATCGGTTCCGCCAGGACATCGGCTGCCGAGTCTGAAATGTCGGGACGCGGAGCGATGACCTTACGTGCCACGAACTCCATCTTGCGTGAGGTGTTGCCGATCTTGGTGACCCAGCCTTCTGCCTCAATGTAGTCGCCGGCGTAAACCGGAGCGAGGAACTCGATGTTGTCGTATGCGCAGAAGAGACCTTCGTCACCGTCTGTCATGATTAATAATTCCGTTGCGACGTCGCCAAAGAGGTGAACCATGTGTGCGCCGTCAACCAAGTTTCCGCCATAGTGAGCGTCTTTCGCACTCATGCGGAGTCTGAGCATTGATCTATATTCTTTTTCCATTTTTTTTGAGTTTTAAATTTGTTTATAAAGTTTTCAAAATCAGAAACGTGTTCATTATACTTTCTACTTTATAAACTTTCTACTTTATAAATTTATAAACTTTTTACTTCTCCACGTAAATTGCATCAACGTAAATACCTGAAGCGTGGACGCATTCCGGTTTGATTTCGCCGACTTTCACGAGTTTCTCGGCCTCGACGACGACGTAGTCGGCGGCTGTTGCCATGAGCGGGTTGAAGTTGTTTGTTGTACCGAGGAACACCATGTTGCCGAACTCGTCAACGATGTTCGCGCGGAGGAAAGCGATGTCAGCCTTGAGAGGTTTCTCGAGGATGTAGTCTTTTCCGTCAACTTTCACGATTTCCTTGCCGTCCTGGATGATGGTGCCGAGACCTGTCGGGGTGAGGACTCCGCCGAGACCTGCGCCGTAGGCTCTGATGCGTTCTGCGAGTGTGCCCTGTGGCACGTATTCGACTTCAAGGGTGCCGGCGTTCTTCTGCGCCGCTGTTTCTTTGTTTGTGCCTGTGTGTGACACGATGGCTTTCTTAACCTGATGGTTTGCAACGAGTTTACCGTGTGCGACAGCGTCGTATGCAGTGTCGTTTGCAATGATTGTGAGGTCTTTAACGCCTTTTTCTACGATAGCGTCGATAATCTGGACTGCGCTTCCGACTCCGAGGAATCCGCCGAACATGATAGTCATGCCGTCGTGTACTCTCTCAACGGCCTGCTCTAATGTAATCTGCTTATTCATAGCTGTTTATATTTAATTTGTTTAACTTCACAGTTTTAAAAATTTGCTTGCAAATTTACAACATTTCTTTCAAATAGCAAAACTATTTTAATATTTATTTACAAGGGGAAACTTAGAAAAACTGCATGGAAATAATTGTCGGATGATATTCTGTTTTTGTTTATCTTTGCGCTTTAAAATTGCAACCGTATGAAAGACATTGATTATGAGAAAATCCGCGAGTTTGTTACGGAACACAACATCCTTGAGCCGACTTCAATCCACGGCCCTGAACACTGGAAATATGTTGAACGCAACGGCCTTCTTTTGGCGAAGTTGAACGGTGCTGACGAGACCGTTGTCAGGCTTTTCGCACTTTTCCACGACTCCATGCGTTTCAACGATTTCTATGACGAAGAGCACGGGCCGCGCGGCGCGGAACTTGCAAAAAAGATGAGAGGAAAACTTTACGAAGTGTCTGACAATCAATTTGAAATGTTATACGCCGCCTGCCATTGCCACACCACACACAGCCGCACAGGAATCCTGACCATCGACACGTGTTTCGATGCCGACCGCCTCGATCTGCCACGGGCAGGTTACATCCCGAATCCAGCGAAGATGGCCACATTGCACGGCGCGAAAATCGCCGCATCAGGCATAAAAGACAAAGTCAGTCTGAAAGATTACCGCAAATGGATTGACACCATCAATCTGGACAGTCTGTAATTTTTTATGATTAAAAAAGCCGTGGAAATCCGCGACTCTTTCAATCAGTTCAATAACAATCATTTACTGACAATCTCCTCTGCTCTCTTCAACGCAAAATTGATATGCGAGCAAACGTTTTCGGCACCGAGTTTCTTGATAACACCGGCCTTGTCTAAGGTCTCTCTCACATGGACGTTGACGCCCGAAAGCACCACCGTCATGCCATTGCGTTTGCAGCCCTCGCAAAGCAGTTCGAGGTTGTGGATGCCGGTGCTGTCGATGAACGAGACTTTTCTCATTCTGATGATACGGACTTTGTATTCCTTTCCGACAACCGCTTTCGCAATCTCATCGAACTTATTGGCAATTCCGAAGAAATACGGACCGTCGATTTCATAAACCTCAACTCCTTCCGGAATGATGAGTTTCTCTTCGTGAACGGCAACGTCGATATTGTCACCAGGGTCTATTTCATTTGTAAATGAACGGATTACAGTCGCCTCGTTGGTGCGTTTCAGGAACAAGGCGATTGATGCGATGAGACCGACCTCTATTGCCACAGTGAGGTCGAAGATTACTGTCAGCAGGAACGTGATGAGCAGCACCGCGAAGTCGGCTTTCGGGTTTTTGG
>JAKSMZ010000135.1 GCA_024400355.1 Bacteroidales bacterium | reverse complement strand
CATAATAGTTATAAGGATAATCCTGATTCCATTTTGTGGTGATAAGCGGATTCACAATACGGTCCATCCTTGTTCTCGAAGTGATGCCTTCAGTGCGGAGAAGCTCCCATTGTTCGGCTATTTCTTCTTCTGCAACAAAGTCATTTTCAATGGCATACTGAATCTCATCGCTGTAATGGCCGAGGTAATAGACCAGACCGTCCGGAAGATGGTTCACATCGAAAATGCTCTCTTCCGAATACGCGAGGATAGGATAGGCGCGGTCGTCGGCGGCGACAATCACATAACCGTTTTCGTAATTGAAAACATAAAGGCTCGGCACGCCGTTGTCGCCTGACACTGTGTAAACATGGTCAACGTCAGTGATAGACTTGGCAGATGCCACATTGTTTTTCAAATACTTGACTCCGAGTTTCTTTGCTGTCATGACGTCCACCGGAGCTGCAAACATCTGTCCCGCGAAAACAAGCAGGGCAACTACTGTCAGTAAAAATCTTCTCATTTTTTTAATGTTTAGTTATTATTTATTACTATTTTCTTAGAAACCAATCCATTGGCTGTTTCAACCGAAATGAAATACACTCCATTGCAGAGACTTTCAACGTCGAGTTCCACTTCGTCTTCCTTCACAGCAACATGCATCACCTCCTGCCCGATGATGTCATAAACTTTTATCTGTATCATTTTCTTTGCCGAAACAGTCACATGGCTCTTTGCAGGATTAGGGAACACATTCACGCCAAATGAGTTTAGGATGTTTTCACCGGCAGATGTCGTGTCCACGATAATATTTTCATAATCGAACATACGTCCACTGACGAGGGAGTCGGGCGATGAGAACAGCAGGTTCTCCTCATCATCATATATGTTAAAGGAGATTTCATCATCGGTATAGTAATCGCCACTGAACCAGCCATTGTTCCAGATGAATGTGAGATTGCCAGTCAGAAGCGGCACGGAGCGCATCTCGTAAGAGCCTTCCTCAAGTGCGATTTTCGCGATGCGTACACCGTCTCTTGCGACGGAGACAGAGGCACCTTTCCAGCCGTCACCGCCTTCATCGGACATCTCAAACACGACGGAACGCTTCGGCCCGACCATGATTTTCCGGTAAACCGGAATGCTGTAGCCATATTCGTTGCAAATCAGGATTGAATATTCATAATTACCGTCTTCTTCAGGATTATCAACATAACTCATTGATTCACCGCTTTTTACATCGGTAAAATAAGCTATTGTCTCAAAATTTCTCTTGATGATGACGCTGTCGATTCCAGCCAACGCACCACCTCCGATATTCGTCGTCGGGTTGTTCCAACTGACAGTCACAGACATCTCATCTTTTGCATTAAGTTCATTTTCAACAACTTCCAAATCAGCGGCTTTTGCTGGACGCTGGTAATATTCATCATCAATAGGGTAGAAGCCTTGTATGACAAGATTGTATTCATTGAACGCGTATTTTGTAGTGTTGAGTGCGCCCATCGCACACCATGCGTTGTCTTTCCCGTCCCAGCCCCAGTTGAAATGGAAGAAGTCGTTTTCATCGTAGCCGTCGCAGACGAAGGCATGACCGCCACTGCCACCATCGTCCTGACCCGAATAATACAACGGGCGTCCGAGGTCGAGCTCGTCTTTGAGCATCTCGCTGAAGTTGTCCTTCCAATACCAGTCTTTGTAAATATAATTTGCATCCGGGTTATAGCAGAAATACTGTCCGATTGCGTCCGGCACGTATTCGGAGTAAGCGCCGCTGCCGTCAGGACTGTACATCATCTCAACACTGATGCCGCAATGCCATTGCAGTTGGGCGATATAGAAAATATCTTCTTCTGTGCTTGTCGAGTCGAGTTGCATAGGCATACGCTCGAAGTTGTAAAGAGTCTCACCATAGTTTGCTGTCTGAGCCGGATAGGAGGGATACCCAAATCCGCCGGGCGTATATGTGTGAGAGCCGGTGCCTTGCTTCGGATGGTTGAAATATTTCATCACCTGTGCCATCGCCGTGGCGACGCAGCCGGCATACACGTGTCCGCCGTTGCCGCCGTCGTCTTCAGGACAGAGCGCGTTGTACGGATAGTTCTGATTCCACAGGGTCTCAAGCAGAATCGGCACGGTGCGGGAGTTACGGACAGCCTTCACGCTGCCGGTCTTCTCAACGCGCGTCCATTCTTCGGAAATATCGGTAAGACGCTCAATGTTGTTTTTCCTAATATATTGAATGTCATCGGTATAACTCTTAATCGTAAAATTAAAGGCCGGTGCGATGTCATCTGCGCTGAACGTCCCTTCCGTTGAATAAGCGAGAATCGGCTTCACGCGGTCTTCAGCGGAGACGGCGACAAAGCCAGCTCCGCCGACGTTGAAGATATATATATAAGGTGTACCTTCAGCGTCTGAATAAGTGTAAACAAGTTCCGAAGAAACGCTCCGATTTCTGAACGAAGTGCTTTCCTTCATGAATTTCTCGCCGATGCGCTGTGCCTTCCTGACATCAACGCTTCCAGCATAAAGTGTTGAGAATGTAAATGTTGCAATTATTACAACCAACAAAAATCTTTTCATCGTCCATAAATATTTTAACGCGTAAAATTATAAAAAAAATCCACACAAGGCGTTTTTTTTGTATTTTTGCGCTTCAAAAAAATAATTTTACCGTGGATCACAAGTTTTACGATTTTTACATGCGTTTTCCGAGCAAGGCTGACGCGCTGAAAGCAGAGGATTTTTATTACGAGACACATCGCCCGCGCATCGGCGGCAAGTTCAAGATCAACGACAACGGGGTGTGTTCACTCTCGTTGCAGGACGAGTGCGAGCTTATCACCGACCTCTATCAGTTCGGGATGCGGCGTTTCATCGTGACCGACAACT
>JAKSMZ010000134.1 GCA_024400355.1 Bacteroidales bacterium | reverse complement strand
TAGAAACTAAACGTAATCTTAAGCTTGCAGGCGAAGTTATTGCTCACTTTATCAAATGAATAAGGGCCGTAACGGTATATGCACGCAAATCCGATGTGAGCGGTCTTGAGGTCAAGGATGTTGTCGATGGCAAGACCGCTCTCATAATACCCGTCCTTGATGGTTTTGAAATCGTGGGCTGCCGTCGTGTATTTGCCGGGATTTTTCAAATCGCCGAACCCGATGTTGGTGACGAAGATGAACTCCGGCTTGAATCTGTTGGATTTGAACAGCCTGCCGAAATTATGGCTGAAAAACAATGCCGCAAATCTGTCGCAGAAAAACTCGTTCGGCCCCATCGTTGAGAAACTCTCTGTCGCATAAATCCCGAACCCTGAGCCAGTCCCGAACATGCCAAAGACCTCGTTGAAAGGGATGTCGCCGAAGACGTAGCCTGCTTGGAACGTCAACGACGTCCTGCCGATGTAACGGAACTGCCAGTAGTCAGAATACTGGAATTGTATCTTGTCGAAATTATGCTGACAGTTGAAGACGCCTTTCAGTCCCTTCTGATAGCCGATCCATATTTCTGGCTTGCCTTTTCCGACGATGACAAGACCTTTGGGGCTGCCCATCAGACGTTCTCCGAAGGCGATTCTCAATCTGAAATCGAGCTTAGAAACCATGAACTGACCCCAATAATCGTTGCGCTTGCCGTAATAATCATCGTCAACGCCGCTGACGCTGAACTTCACGAATCCTTGGAAAATCTTGCCGAAACGACGTGATAACTCTGCCGATAGTGAGGTGTTGAGCGTTGTCCATTTGATATAATAATATTTGAAATAACTCTCGCTGAGAGGGTTGTATTCGTTTCCTGAAAAGCCGTAGGCTCCGGCTTTGAGAAATTTCTTGTCGAAAGTGAGATTCATGTCGAAGTTGTGTTTCTTGTCCATCCTGACAAAGAAATTCCCGCCATAATTCATTTTTTTTGCGGCGAACCAATAGCCGCCGTATGCGCCGATGCTGATACGTTTTGACACTTTCTGGTTTGTCTTTGCGCCAAATCCAAGGTAAAAACCGTTTGCGTCGTTGTATGAAAGAATTTCGTTGAGCTTCAAGTCCACCGGTCCTGCCGGAATGCATCCGTCTTCCATGATTGTCATGGCGTTGTCAAGGAGTTTGTCGGCATCAATCTTTGCCTTTTTCTCCATCCTGTTGACGAAAGCGTTGGTTCTTGCGACTCTTCTGCTTACGCTGTCGTTTCTGAATTGCCGCCAGAAATCTTCGTCTCTTTCCGTTGAGTTATCGGCGATGTCAATGTCGGTGTTGCCGAAAATCTTATCGCTGATATCTTCATTCACTTTGATGTTGCTGATGTAGCTTTTGCCGATTCCGAGCAGTTTGACTGTGTTTTCCTGTCCCGGCTTGGCTGAAATATACACTTCGTTTTTGCCGTCGGTGAACATCTCAAAAAACTCAATGTCGGTGTTAATTTGCTGCGGGAACCACACGGAATCATTGATTTTCGCATACAGCTGCTGAATCTTGAACTTGATGTTGAACAAGGCATCGGGTTTCGGTTCCACAGCAGGCTCGGCCTTGACATTCGCCACCGCCCAGCAGTCGGAATGTATCGTCAGTACACCTTTAAGTCCGTTGAACGTCGTCCCTCGCCTCGGCTTGAAGGAGATCTGGAAAATGGTGTCGTTTTCTCCGACGGGCACCTTCGACTCAATGTTGAAAAAATATTTCGATGTGCTTCCATGCGTGATGGGGTTGACGTAGTCTTTGTCGTTGATTTTGATGAAGTTATCATAGAAACTCAGGCTCTGCATTCCTTCGATGACGTAAAAATACATCGGGTTCGACAGCCCGGAGATGAAGTTGGCCTTGATTTCCTTCTTGTTTTTGTTAGGCTTCTTGTGATATTTTTCCGAAACGGTCTCCATAATCATCAGGTCGCTGCGGCGCACGAAGTTGTTGATATTCATCAGCGCGGTGTCGGTGATTAAGGTAGTGTCAAGAGTCAGAATCATTCTGTCGAAGATGGTGTATGAATAGGAATCGAGATTTTCGGGGTCGTTTCTCTTGCGGTTTTTTATGACATTTTCGATGATGCGATGAGCCGGATTCTCGCCGGCATGGATGACAACTTCCTGCAATTCAACATTTTCGTTCTGCAAAAAAATCTGAAGGTTCTTGCTGCCGCCTTCTGCGATGTCAATCGTTTTCGACTTGTAGCCAACGTATGAAAACGTCAGTTTCTTGATTTCGTTGCGGCTTCTAATCTCAAAATTGCCGTCAATGTCGGTAGTGGTGCCGAGAGTGCCGTTGTCGTTAATCACTATGTTAACGAACGCAAGGTTCTGTCTCGTCAGGCTGTCGGCAACGTGACCATCAACACTATATGTCTGGGCACTTGTTTCTAACGTAATGAATATCAATATTATATTTAGAAAAAATCTTAGAAGATTCATGTCTGAAATGAAATTTTCTGCAAAAATAATATTTTTTCAAATAGGGTTGCTGCTTTTGGAAATTTACTGTATTTTTGTGAAAATTTTGAAAGTTTTATTATGGCAGACGGATATTTGGAAAGACGCATGGATGAGTTTAATTCCGGCGCGAAAAAGACGGTGAAACATGTTTCATTGGACATTTTATTTGAGAAAAACCGCAGTTACCGTGGTTATAAAACGGATTTCGTTGTCAATCAGGACATGCTTGAGCGAATCGTCAGCGTGAACACCAAGATTGCTTCAGGCAAGAATCAGCAGGCTCTTCGTTTTAAATTGGTTACGAAAGGCGAAGACGCTGATTTCGTCAACGGAAACATCAAACTCGGCGGAATGCTGCCAGAATTGCATCTGCCGTATAAAGGCACCGAACCGGAGGCTTTCGTCATCGTCTGCGGCAC
>JAKSMZ010000133.1 GCA_024400355.1 Bacteroidales bacterium | reverse complement strand
GCTGAAGTCTGCAAGGAGTTCGGTTGGGAACCTATCACGCTTCAGTCGAAGGAAGGTCTCGCTCTGCTCAACGGCACGCAGTTCATGTGTTCGTACGGCACCTACGTCCTGCTCAAGGCATTCCGTCTCCAGTACCTCGCCGACATGATCGGTGCAGTGTCATTGGACGCTTTCGACGGCAGAATAGAACCGTTCTACGACCAGATTCATCAGATCCGCCATCACAGAGGACAGATCCTCACGGCAGAACGTTACCGTAACTTCCTGAAAGGCAGTGAGATGATCTCACGCGAGAAGAAACACGTCCAGGATCCGTATTCGTTCCGTTGCATCCCGCAGGTTCACGGCGCGTCAAAAGACGCCATCGCTTACGTGACACAGATCCTCGGTGAAGAGATAAACGCCGTCACCGACAACCCGACAGTCTTCCCTGATGAAGACCTCGTCATCTCGGCAGGCAACTTCCACGGACAGCCACTCGCTTTGAGCCTCGACTTCCTGGCTATTGCCATGGCGGAACTCGGGAACATCTCTGAGAGAAGAACCTACCAGCTCATCGCCGGCAAACGCGGTCTCCCTTCATTCTTAGTCGCCGAGCCAGGCTTGAACTCGGGCTTCATGATTCCGCAGTATGCCGCAGCCGCCATCGTCAGCCAGAACAAACAGCTCTGCACGCCGGCATCAGTCGATAGCATCGAGTCGTCACAGGGTCAGGAAGACCACGTGAGCATGGGCGGCAACGCAGCCACAAAAGCATTGCGCGTAGCAAACAACCTTGAACGCATCCTCGCCATCGAACTGTTCAACGCAGCGCAGGCACTCGACTTCCGCCGCCCGATAAAGTCGTCGGATTTCATCGAGAACTTCGTCGCCGAATACCGCAAACACGTTGAGTTTGTGAAGGTTGACAAGGTGATGTACACCGAAATCGCCAAGTCTGTTGACTTCCTGAAGAACTACAATCTCGGCGATAAGATTTTTGAAAAGTAATTAACAACAGGGAGATTGCCCGACCGCAAAAAGCCGGGCAATCTCATAAAGACAAGACACCATGGAAGAAACACAATACGACAACGAACAATTTCTGAATCCGAAGCCACAGAGACCGACGACGCTCTCGGTGATCTGCATTCTGTCGTTCATCAGCGGGGCCTGGAATGCCATCTATAACTTCTGCCTCTTTGGTATGCACGACACATTCAACAAAATGCTCGCCGACGATGACATGATGGAGAAGCTGTCAGACATGATGAGCAGCGCGCAGTATGAAGCGGTGCAGAGCGTCTATCATACGATGTTTTCAATCGACAAGGTTTATTATCTCCTGACATCACTGCTTTACGTCGGCTCATTCATAGGCGTGACATTCATGTGGAAAATGAGAAAAACAGGTTTCCATATCTATGCAATATCACAGATTCTAATACTCATCGCCGCTGCGTTGTTCTTTTACGGTCCGACAGGCGGCTCACCGTGGATGGATGTCATCATGACCGCCATTTTCATCACATGGTATTTCACATTTTATAAAAAGGAAATGCAATAATGGAAGACAAGGAGAAAGAAACAAGCATATTCGTTGAGCGTCAACGTGTTACATTAGGAATAAAACTTGTCGGCACGTTCGCCACCGTGTATTATGGCCTGTTTTTTCTCTTCATGGTCTATCTCGGCATTTTTTACAACACCGTCTATGACCCTGCGTATCTGCACGACACAGTCAACGAACAGAACGGCTCCATGATGCTCATCTCATTCATTACAAGGACGTTGCTCCTCGGCGTGATACTCGTAAGTCTGATAATGATGTTCAAGAAAAAACGTCATGGCAAATTCATATTCCTTGTTTGTACCGTCATCCTGATTGCTTTTCAGATATGCACCACCACCCCACCCGCGTGGAGCAGCTACATCATCGAGGCGTTGCTCGCCCTGATAATGGCGCCACTGAAGGTCGTAAAAAAATTCAACGAGAGAATTGTCGAAGAGACCCAGAAAATCAACAATTTCAAAAAGGAGAAATAACAACTGCACTTTATAACTTTATGAACTTTATAAACTTTCTAACTTAATGAACCATATAACTTTAACCGGAGAACTCGGAAGTGGCAAAAGCACCGTCGCCAATTTTCTGATAAGCAGAATCCCTTTCAGGATTGTATCGGCCGGACTGTTGTTCAGGCAGCTTGCCGCCGAGCACAACATGTCGGCGAAAGAGTTCAACGAATTCATCGAGAACAACCCGAAGTACGACAACTACGTTGACGACACCATTGCCGCGTTGGGCAAGACCGACGAGAAGATCATCTTCGACTCAAGGATGGCCTGGCATTTTGTGCCAGACTCATTTAAGATATACCTTTATGTCGATGTCGATGTCGCAACCGACCGCATCTTCAACGACACAGGCCGCGTGAGCGAGTCGTATTCCGACAAGGCGACGGCACGCCGTGAAATCATTGACAGGAGAAAGAGCGAGATTTTACGATACAAGACTTTCTACGGCTGCGACGTGAGCGACTACAACAATTTCGACCTCGTCGTTGACACGAGTTTCGCCACTAAAGACGAGATCAACGAATTGGTGCTCAAATGTTTTAACGACTTTGAGGAAGGACGGCCTTACACTAAAGTGTGGCTCGCGCCACAGTCGGTAAAGATTGAGTCCGCCTCATGCGGCTGCACCTGCGAACCTGTCGAAATCGTGAAAAAAGACGGTATGTTTCTGCTTGCCAAAGGCGCGGCGAAAGTGCGTAAAGCCTTGGAGGAAAGCAAAAACCTCATCGCCATCGATAATGTTGTCCAAAGCTGACAGCAGCCGGCGGAGGCAGGGGTCAAGCCGACAAATTTTGAATTTCTTAAGACATTAAATAATGATTAAAACTAAAAAAATGACACGAAAATTTACATTTATGATTCTGGCGATGCT
>JAKSMZ010000132.1 GCA_024400355.1 Bacteroidales bacterium | reverse complement strand
GTTTTAGGTGATTAGGTTTTAGGTGATTAGGTTTTGGTATTCTGGATTACTTAAACAACTAAACAACTATTATGCGACTGGTTTCTCCCCCTTCGATTTGCAGGTTTATGTTTCCGGCCATGATTTGGCAAATGCCGGAGGGCGAGAAATGTCTTTACCTGACTTTCGACGACGGGCCGCATCCAACGATAACGCCACAAGTGCTTGATATTCTGCATAAATACAATGCCAAAGCGACTTTTTTCTGTATCGGCAACAACGTTCAGAAATATCCTGAGACTTTTGAACTTCTAAAAAAAGAAGGTCACAGTATCGGCTCTCACACTTTCAACCACGAGAACGGCTGGAAGACTGGAACCGATGATTATGTCAAATCGGTCATTGATGCCAACAATTTGATTCACAGCAATCTGTTCCGTCCGCCTTATGGGAAAGTCAGGTATTCACAGATTAAGAAACTGCGGAAATTGGCAAGTGGTGAGGAACCGCTTAATATCGTTGCATGGACGGTCATTGCGTACGACTGGGACAAGGGACTCACTCCTGAGCAAGTGTATAACAATGTGATTGACAACGTGAAAGATGGTGCCATCATCGCCTTTCACGACAGCGGGAAAGCCTATCCGCGGATGATTGAGGCTTTGCCGAAGGTTTTGGATTATTTCACAGGGAGAGGTTATTCTTTCAAGGCTATCACCCTATCCGGCTCCAATCAAAATCCTGCTCAAACATTTTGACAAAATATTGCTTTGTGGCGTAATGTTCCGGTTTTGAGAGTGTCGGGTCATCGTCAAGCAGAAGGTTCACCATGCGGCGTGTGTGCCTGATAATCGGTTCATCGTGCTGGAAATCGCCTAATTTCATCTCTATCTGTCCCGATTGACGTGTGCCTTGTGTCTCACCCGGGCCGCGGAGCTGAAGGTCGGCCTCTGCAATTTCAAAGCCGTCGTTGGTACGCACCATCGTCTCCATCCGTTTCTTGCCTTCACCTGTGATTTTATGGTCGGTGATAAGCACGCAGAACGACTGGTCGGCGCCGCGCCCCACCCTTCCGCGGAGCTGATGCAGCTGCGAAAGCCCGAACCTGTTGGCGTTTTCAATTATCATGACTGAAGCGTTAGGCACATTCACGCCGACCTCAATGACCGTCGTTGCCACCATGATATGCGCCTCACCGCGCACGAAACGCTGCATCTCCCAGTCTTTGTCGTCAGGTTTCATCTGTCCGTGAACCATGCAGATATGATATTGCGGTTCAGGAAAATCGCGGCACATCGCGTCAAAACCTTCCTGAAGGTTGATGAGGTCCATCTTTTCCGATTCCTTTATCAAAGGATAGACAACATAGATCTGTCGGCCTTCGGCAATTTGTTTTTTCATGAAGCCGATGATTGCGAGACGTTGCTCCTGATAAGCGTGTATTGTCTTGACGGGTTTGCGTCCGGGCGGCAGTTCGTCGATTTTCGACACCTCAAGGTCGCCATATTCTGTCATGGCGAGAGTGCGTGGTATCGGGGTTGCTGTCATCACCAAGGTATGAGGCGGGAACGGTGTCTTCTCCCAGAAAGAGGCACGTTGTGCAACGCCGAAACGATGTTGTTCGTCGATGATGCAAAGGCCCAAGTTCTTGAAAACCACAGTATCTTCAATAAGCGCGTGGGTACCGATGATGATTTGAAGTTCGCCAGAGGCGAGGTCGGCGAGAACCTGTCTGCGTTCAGAGGTTTTCGTCGAGCCTGTCAGCAATGCGACATGCACATTGAGACCTTCAAGCTGTTTGCGGATTGTCTCAAGATGCTGAGTGGCAAGAATTTCCGTCGGCGCCATCAATGCGGCCTGAAAACCGTTGTCAAGGGCAATGAGCATAATCATCAACGCAACGATAGTCTTTCCGCTGCCCACATCGCCTTGCAGGAGCCGGTTCATCTGATGTCCGCTTTTCAGGTCGGCACGGATCTCCCGGATTACGCGTTTCTGCGCATTTGTCAAGGGAAATGGAAGATGTTCTTTATAAAACGTATTAAAATAATATCCAATATTCTGAAAGACAACGCTTTGAGTGTTTTTCTCACGGTCTTTCTTGTGAATCAGAAGACGAAGTTGGAAGAAAAAATGCTCCTCATACTTCAGCCGGAGAGTTGCCTGTTCAATGTCACGGCTGTTGGAAGGAAGATGGATTTTATAATAAGCCTCTTTTCGCGGCATCAGTTTGTCGTTAAGCACAAGGCTTTCGGGAAGCACTTCCGGAATCACGTTCCACGACTGCAACACGCATGTTTTGATAAGTTTTGCAAGCTGTTTGGTGCCGAGACCGGCATTTTTCATTTTTTCAGTAGTATTATAAACACCTTGGAGTGCTTCGCCTGCTACCACGTCATTCGGGTCATAGTCTTCGACGTCGGGGTGAGTGAAGCTGAAACGGTTATTAAAGACACTTGCTTTCCCGAATATCAGATATTTATTGCCATGTTTGAATCGAGTCTTTATCCATTTCAATCCTTTAAACCACACCAATTCGATTGAGCCGCTGTCATCGGTAAAAGTTGCAGTGATGCGGGTTGTACGGGGCTGACCGAACTCTTTGAGATTGCTTACTGTTCCAACTAATTGATAATAAACACTATCATCACATATTTCTCTTACTTTATGAATTTTGGAACGGTCGATATATCGGAATGGAAAGTAGTCGAGCAGGTCCTGAAACGTAAAAATCTGAAGTTCTTTATTAAGAATTTCAGCACGTTTCGGGCCGACGCCTTTCAGGAATTCTATTTTTGTGTGCAGAATGTCAACCACATTTAAAATTTTTCTGCAAAGGTAGCAAAAAAGTCAAAGTGAGAGTGATAAAAAGATGAAGGAGAGTGATAAATCGTGGTGGAGTGTCAGGATTGTCATTTTGGTATAAACAGCAAAGCCCGTCCAGTGATGGGCGGGCTTAACCGTT
>JAKSMZ010000131.1 GCA_024400355.1 Bacteroidales bacterium | reverse complement strand
ATGTAGTGCCTTGCAGGCACTCTGTTCCCACCTCTTTTATCTCTTATCTCTCCTCTCTTAACTGATCACGGCACCGGGTCGTATCCGCTTCCGCCCCAGGGGTTGCACGATGCTATCCTCTTGATTGTCAGCCAGCCGCCTTTTATCGCGCCGTATTTCCTGATGGCCTGTATGCCGTAGTTCGAGCATGTCGGGGTGTAACGGCAGTTGCGTCCGATGAACGGCGACAGCGTGTATTGATACACTCTGATGAGCAGTATCAGGATGTTGGCGGGCAGGTTTATGATGAATTTCAGCATGTCTTCTCCTCCAGGCGTTTGGCTATGACGGCCATCTTTGACTCTATCTCGTGATATGTCAGGATGCACGTGGCGGTATATACAAACGCGATGTCGATTGTTTTGTTGTTCTCTTTGCAGATTCCCGTCAGATTTTCCTTGTTGCGGCGCCAGCTCTCGCGTACGAGGCGTTTCACCCTGTTGCGCTTGACAGCGTGGTGGAAGCGTTTCTTCGACACCGAGACGAGGATGCGTGGCATGGCTGCGTCGGGTGTCTCCGCATCGTGAGTGTGCACGACGACCCTGAAAGGATAGGCGTTGAATCCTTTCCCCTCCCCGAACAACGCGTTGATGTCGTTTTTCAGGTAGAGGCGCTGTGACTTCGGTAATCCTTCCTTAGGCTCCACTATTTCTTCTTGGATTTTTTCGATTCGGCAGTGAGATATTCCTCTATTGCCATCGTGATTGACGGTGCCGTCTCTGTGGGAGCGGCGAAGCTGAGGTTGAAGCCTGCGTCGGTGATCGCCTTGCACGTCGATTGTCCCAATCCGCCGATGGCAACGTTGCCCTGCTCAAAATCAGGGAAGTTGGCCTTCAGCGACTCGATGCCGGCAGGACTGAAGAACACCAGCATGTCGTATTTGCTGATGTCGATGATGTCTTTGATGTCGGCACTGACCGTGCGGAAAATGGTGGCTTTCTTGAACTTAAGCTCCGCCTCTGTCATCATCTCACCGTAATCCTCAGTGGTGGTGATGTTCGATGTCGGCAGGAAGAAGTACTCCTCCTTGTGTTTCTTCATCAGCTCGACAAGCTCCGAGAACGACTGGTTGCCGAAGAAGATCTTCCTCTTGCGGAACTGGATGTAATGTTGCAGGTATAACGCTGTTGACTCGTTGATGCAGAAATACTTGAGGTCATCGGGCACGCTGTAGCGCATCTCCTTCGCGATGCTGAAGAAATGGTCAATCATGTTGCGGCTCGTCAAAATTACCGCAGTATAGTCGGTGAGTTTCACGTGATCCTGCCTCAGTTCAAGCGGCTCGACACTTTCCAGCTTGATGAACTTCTCAAATTCAAAGTTGACATTGAATTTCCTGATGATGTTTTCGTATGGAGTCTTTGTGATGTCAGCCGGTTTAGGCTGTGAGACAAGGATGTTCTTTACTTTCATTTTTGAAAAGAATTTATTGTTAACTCTATAATACAGAATTAGTTGCAATCAACCGGAACGCCATCGTGAAGGCAACCGAAATCGGTATAATTTCGAGGGTGCAAAGATACAAAAAAATCTTCAATGTTTCATTTTTTATTAAATATTGGAGATCGATAAAAGTTTTCCCGATTCTGTAAATGTAAATGACAGCCAATATAATGATACCGAGAATAACGCAAATCATTGATTGATAGAATGTTAAGACAAGCACGAGCGCCATAAGCACGAAGTTCATTGATGTCATCATTGACACGTGGATGGTTGCGTGATGCTGTGATGCCGGCTGTGTGTTGAAAACCCATCCGTTGACATTAATAAAGAGGTATCTGACTGACACGAACGCACTCACGAACAGACAGACCTTGAGAAAGAAATCTGCGCCGCCGTAGAGGGACGTGTCGCTGTTGAAGATCAACACCGATTTTTGTATGAACAAGGCGAGCAGCACGATATATGATGCTGCCATCAGGAAACCCGTGAGGCTGGTGGGTGAGTTCCATTCGCGCGTCATCTTCTCGGTGTCGGATCTGCGGTAAAACGCCGAGATGATGGCTCCGAGGCGGCCTGGCGCAAACTGCTTGCACAATACCATAACTGCCACCGCCGATAATATCACAATGAAGTTGTACGATGCCAACGCACCATCGGCAAACCTGACTTTCTCGTCGAGCGTGCTCGCGATGTTTTCCGTAACAAGCTGAAAACCAATGGTGTCGTTTGTCATTTCATTCTCTGATTTCAGTTTGCAAAAATATCGAAATTTTTTTTATTATTCGGATAAGATTTGTATTTTTGCAAAATTAAAAAATGAACTTAAATTTTTACAATATGGGACTTATCGAACAGATCATAGCCAACGCGCAGGCTAAAAAACAGCGCATCGTCCTTCCTGAAGGCGACGAACCAAGAACATTGAAAGCGGCCGACCGCATCATTGCCGACGGCATCGCCGACGTGATACTCATCGGGCCGGCTCAGAAGATAGCCGACATGACGGCGGAGTTCGGACTGAAGAACATCGGCAAGGCACGCATCATCGACCCGAAGAACAACCCCGACAGACAGAAATACGCGGAGATGCTTTACGAGATCCGCAAGAATAAAGGCATGACAATGGAACAGGCTGAAGGTCTCGCCGAGAACTTCATGTACCTCGGCATCCTGCTTGTGAAGGCGGGTGAGGCCGACGGTCTCGTCAGCGGCGCACGCAGCACCACGGGCGACATGCTCCGTCCGGCTCTCCAGATCATCAAGACCGTCCCCGGCGTGAGCTGCGTCTCCGGCGCGTTCATCATGTTCCTTCCGGAAGGCTGCCCCTACGGCACCGACGGAAAGATGGTGTTCGCCGACTGCGCCGTCACACCGATGCCGACAGCCGAACAGCTTGCCGAGATAGCCATCTGCACAGCCGACACAGCAAAGAACATCGCCAAGATCGACCCGGCAGTGGCGATACTCAGCTTCTC
>JAKSMZ010000130.1 GCA_024400355.1 Bacteroidales bacterium | reverse complement strand
TGACTGCGGCGATTGTCGTTCTGAAAATTTTCATTCTGCAAAAATACGCATTTTAGTTTAAAGAAATGGTATTGAAAAAAATTTGAGTTTGAAAATTAATAAAGCAAACCAAATGACCATAAAGGGATTATGTTTTCGGCAGCATATTCAATATCATCACGTACAACAAAACCGTTATCAACATCTTGAATTTGTTTTTTACCTTTTTTCTTGCCACCGACCTCAAATGTGTATCCGCCTATGCGGAAATCGCTTTCGCGAGACGAAATTACATCATGTCTCACTCGTGTCTGATTATAAAAGAATGTTTCACGTACGTTGCTGATATCAATTTTTTCACCAACCAAGGCATATTGCAGATTTGTGTTGTCGAGATATAATTTCTCCACTTTGCCAAGTCCGCGCATGCCACCAGTGCTATCGCGAAGTTGTCCTATCATCCCCGCCTGTTCCATGTAAAGAAGATAGTTTGGAATGTCGTTTCGGCTCACGTGAATCTCACTGGCCAATCCGTTAGCCTCTGGCTTATATGGTGCATTTTGTGCGATAATGTTTAACATCTGCCTTAATTTTCGACCGGTTGCAGGAGTGATTCTGGCGTATTGTGGGATGTCAACTTCCATCGTCTGGCGGATTACTTGCTCCAATCTGGTGTAAAATGCACCTTCTTTTGAAAAAGGATAGTAGCCATCTTTAAGGTATTGCCGGAAAAAAGGTAAAGGATGTTTAATCTCACCGAGATTCGCTTTGCCAGAAAGTACATCTTCAAATGAAAAGACAGGCACTTCTATGTTGCATGTCAATAATATATACTCACGGAACGACATTCCATACATATATGTCATAACCATCCTTCGGCTCAAGTCAGTCTCGCCTTTAAGTAGGTCAAGAACAGAAGAACCAGTTATGAATGTCTTCAAATCAGGATGCGTGTCGTAAATTTGCTTTATCTCCCGACTCCAGCCATCATATTTGTGAATCTCATCAATATATAGATGTTCGCCGCCATCTTTCACAAAATCATCAGCCAACTGAATTAAGGAATGGGTCATGAAGTAACTATGGTCAGCCGAAACGTACAACGATTTTTCATTTGGAGTAAGCAGAATGTGCTGTAAAACCAACGTACTTTTACCCACTCCGCGAGGCCCACTCAAACATACGAGACGGAGATTCCAGTCTATTTCGTCATAATTGTATCGCTTGAATTTCAAAGAAACAAGACTCATCTGTTCCTTCATGTATTGTATCAATGTGGCATCTGTCATACTATATATATATATCTTATTTGCACCTTGTAAAGTGCATAAAAACATCACTTTGTGCATCTTGCATGGTGCAAAATTATAAAATATAATGATATGAGTATATAAATTAGGAAAAGATTTATTATGGAACTCATTAATTTGAAGAGTTTGAGGTAATTAAAAACTAAATCCCTAATCACCTCAAACTCCTGGTTACCTTAATCAACTATTCGTACATCTTGGCTTCGACTTCGCCGTCGAGAACCATGACGCCGTTCATCGCGAGGGCTGCCATCTCGTCTTCGCCGGGATAGACATAGACCGGAGCGATCTTGTGGAGGTGGTCGTTGAGGATCGAGCAGAAGAGCTTGTCGTAGGCCATGCCGCCTGTGACGAAGATACCGTCAACGTCCATCGAGAACGCTGATGCTGCGAGGCCGCCGACTTCCTTGGCGATCTGGTAGGCCATTGCGCGATAGACTTTCTCCCATTCCTTGTTGCCGGCGCGGACTTCCTTCTCCACTGTGAGGGCGTCGTTGGTGCCGAGGTAAGCGACAAAGCCGCCCTGTCCCTTGAGCATCAGGTCGATGTCCTTCTTGGTGTATTTGCCGCTGAAGCATGCGTTCATCAACGGGCCTGACGGAAGAACGCCTGAGCGTTCAGGTGTGAAAGGACCGTCACCGTTCAAGGCGTTGTTGACATCAACGACACGGCCTTTCTTGTGTGCCGCGACAGAGATGCCGCCGCCGAGGTGGATGCCGATGAGGTTGAGGTCTTCGTATTTCCTGTTCACCGCCTTGGCGTGTGTGCGGGCGATGATCTTCTGGTTCAACGCGTGGAATATCGACTTGCGCGGGAACAGCGGGTGCCCGGAATAACGTGCCACATCGTCCATCTCGTCAACGACGACAGGGTCGGCGATGTAGGCCTTCACGCCAAACTCCTTGGCGATGCTGGCTGCGATGAGGCCGCCGAGGTTGCAGGCGTGCTCGCCGTTGGCAGCCTCGTTGAGGTCGCGGATCATGGCTGCGTTCACTTCATAGACACCTGATGTCAACGGGTGGAGGAGACCACCGCGGCCTACAACGGCTGTGAGACCGTTGAGGTCGATGCCCTCAGCCTTCAGCTCGCCCATGATGACATCCTTGCGGAACTCAAACTGGTCGGCGATCTTCTCAAACTTCGAGACTTCCTCCGTCGGGTGCTTGATGTTCTTCTTGAAAACCTGTTCTTTGTCGTGGAACACAGCAATCTTTGTTGATGTTGAACCTGGATTGATAATCAATAATTTGTACATTTCAATTTTATTTTAGAGGTTGATAATTATTTTGCTAACATTGCTGCCAGTGCGATTGAATAGAGTTTTGTCTTGGCGGTGTCGCCGCGTGATGAGAGGACGCAAGGCACCTTGGCGCCCATGACGCATGAACCCATCTCCGAGTGGTCGAACTTGGTGCAGCATTTGTAGAACACGTTGGCGCTCTCGATGTTAGGGAAGAGGAGGCAGTCGGCATCGCCGGCCACAGGGCTCTTGAAGCCTTTTATTGCCACCGCTTCGGCGTCGATGGCGAGATCTAAGGAGATAGGGCCGTCAACTAATGCGCCTTTGATCTGGCCGCGGTCAGCCATCTTCGCGATGAGTGCTGCCTCGACGCAGGCCGGCATTCCGTAGCTCATCTGCTCTGTCGCCGCGATGACGGCTATCTTCGGGCAGGCGATGCCGAG
>JAKSMZ010000013.1 GCA_024400355.1 Bacteroidales bacterium | reverse complement strand
ATTTTCTCGCCCAAGGTGTAATATTTCCCATGCGAATATGTTATAAGCTCCGCCTGGTTGAGCTGGAACTGTCCTGTTGACGGGTCGAAATATTTCTCATCGCCGCTGACGGCCACAACTTCAGCGATAAACATGTCGTGCGAACCCAACTCCTTGACTTCAACCACCTTGCATTCGATATTCACCGGCGACTCGGCAATAAGCGGGGCGTTCACCACCTGCGCCTTCTCTGGCGTGAGATGCATCTCCTTGAATTTGTTGTGGTCCTTGCCGGAACGCACGCCGCACCAGTCGGTGGCCTTGCAGAGCGGGTCGGTGGTGAGGTTTATCACGAACTCCATGTTTTTCAATATAATGTCATGTGAGTGGCGTTCTTTCCTCACGGAGATGAAGCACATCGGCGGGTCGGAACAGATCGTCCCCGTCCACGCGACGGTTATGATATTGTAATTCTCCGGGCTGTCGCCGCAGCTGACCATCACCACAGGCAGCGGGTAAAGCATCGTACCCGGTTTGAAAGATTTCTTCATCGTTAAAATTTTTGCAAAAATAAAAAAATCCCATCAATAACGACGGGATTTTTTCACTTTTATTAAACTGCTGTTAAAATCGTTTAAGATTCTAACTTTCAGTTTTTCAACTATTCAATCATCCAGGTCGTGCCTGAGTTGAGCAGGTCGTCAACGGTCTGGATCTTCGCTTTCGCTGACTCGTTGGCGATGACGTCGGTGAGGCAGTCGTCGTAGGTCGGAGCCTCGACGTTGCGGATGACGCCCATCGCCACAGGATATTGAGGCGGCATCATCTGTGCGAGCATCATGTGGATGCCGGTGCTCTTCTCCTTTGCGTCGTGAACGAGGATGTCCTTTTCGGTGATGCCGTTCTCGCCGATTGTGACGACTTCGAGGCTGTTTCCGTTAAGGCGAATACCTTTGTCGCGGTTCTTGCCGAAGATAAGAGGCTGACCGTCAACGCATTTCACCTGCATATCATCGCGGACATCAGGAGCAGTGATGTTAGCGTGGACGCCGTTTGAGAAGATCATGCAGTTCTGGAAGATCTCGACGACCGACATGCCGTCGTGGTTCTTGGCGGCTGTGCAGGTCTCGATGAGGTCTTTCGTGTTGATATCAACGCCGCGGGCGAAGAACTGGCCGCCTGCGCCGATGACGAGTGCGCCGACGTTGAACGGGTCTTCGTATGTTCCCTGCGGTGAGGTCTTCGTGACCGTGCCGCGGAATGTGCAAGGTGAGAACTGTCCTTTTGTCATGCCGTAGATACGGTTGTTGAAAAGGAGGAGGTTCATGTCCATATTACGGCGGACAGCGTGGATGAAGTGGTTACCACCGATAGCGGTGCAGTCGCCGTCGCCGGTGACGATCCACACAGAGAGGTTAGGATTGGCGAGCTTCACGCCCGTTGCGATGGCGCAGGCGCGGCCGTGGATGCTGTGGAATCCGTATGTGTTCATGTAATATGGGAAACGTGATGAGCAGCCGATGCCCGAAACGACGACGATGTCTTCTTTTCTTCTGCCGAGTTTCGGGAAAACGTCTTCAACTGCCTTGAGGATAGCGTGGTCGCCGCAGCCAGGGCACCATTTCACTATCTGGTCGCTTACGAAATCTTCTTTTGTAAGATTAATAACCTGATTGTCGATATTTGTGTTTTCCATGGTATTCATTATTTTAAAAGGTCATTAAACTTATCTTCCAATTCTGCCGTGAGGAATGGGAGACCCTGGACTTTGTTGTACTGTTCGTATCTGAAGTCAGGCTGTTTCTCTCTGAGGTAGTTCGCGAACTGGCCTCTGTTGTTCTCGACGACGACGATTTTCTTATGTCCCGAAAGGACTTCGTGAGTGTTCTTCGGCAATGGCATGATGTGGCGGAAGTGTGCGTGAGCCACCGATTTGCCTTCTTCGATCATCTTCTCGACGACCGAGAGGACAACGCCGTAAGTGCCGCCCCAGCTGACGACGAGGAGGTCAGCGTTCGGGTCGCCGGTGATTTCCTGTTCAGCGATGTAGTTGGCCACACGGTTGACTTTTTCCTCGCGGAGGTAAGTCATGCGCTCGTGGTTCTTAGGCTCTGTGGTGAGGTTGCCGAGGCCGTCGGCTTTCTCGAGGCCGCCGATGCGGTGACGGAGACCTTCTGTCCCAGGCAATGCCCACTGACGTGCGAGTGTCTCCTCGTTACGTCTATATGGCTGATATTCAGGGTCGTTTGCTTTCGCGATAGGAGGAACGATTGCCGGAAGGTCGGCCACTCTCGGGATGCGGAATATCTCCGAACCGTTGCCGAGTGAGCCGTCTGACAGCATGATGACAGGTGTCATGTGTTCCATTGCGAGCTTGCAGGCCTCGTATGCTGTGTAGAAACAGTCCGCCGAGCTGCGTGCCGCGATGACGATAAGAGGAGCGTCACCGTTACGTCCGTAGAGAGCCTGCATGAGGTCGCTCTGTTCGGCCTTTGTCGGGAGACCTGTTGAAGGACCGCCGCGCTGAACGTCGATGAGGACAAGCGGGAGCTCTGTCATGACCGCGAGGCCGAGGGCTTCTGACTTAAGTGAGAGGCCGGGACCTGATGTCGTGGTGACTGCGAGGCAGCCGGCGAATGCGGCGCCGAGTGATGATGTGATGCCCGCGATCTCGTCTTCAGCCTGATAAGCCTTGACTTTCAGGTTCTTGTACTTCGTGAGTTCGGCAAGGATGTCTGTTGCGGGAGTGATAGGATACGAGCCGCAGAAGAGCTGGCGTCCGGAACGTTCCGAAGCAGCCATCAAGCCCCATGCCGCCGCCACGTTACCTGTGATGTCACGGTATTTGCCTTTCTGAAGGTCGGCCGGTTCGATGCGGTAAGTGTTGGCAAAGATCTCCATTGCGTCGGCGTAGCTGTAACCTGCCGCGACGACTTCCTGGTTAGCCTTGATCACATCCGGTTTGTTCTTGAATTTATTGTTGAAATATGCGTTGAGCATGGTGATGTCACGGTTGAATAGGTACATCACAATGCCGAGTGCAAACATATTCTTCGATTTGAGCATGGCCTTGCGGTCCCAGCCGAAGTCTTTCAAAGCCTCAAGTGTCAGTGAGGTGATAGGGGCCTTGACGAGTTTGTACTGGCTGAGTGTATCGTCCTGTGTAGGGTCTGACGTATAGCCTGCCTTCTCCAAAGCCTTGTCATTCAACGAGTCGATGTCGAAGATGATTGTCGTGCCAGGTTTGAGCCAGCGCATGTTTGCCTTGATAGAAGCAGGGTTCATCGCGACGAGCACATCGCAGAGGTCGCCTGTTGTGTGGACTGGTTTGTGTCCGAAATGCACCTGGAATCCAGATACGCCAGACACTGTTCCTTGTGGTGGACGGATTTCCCCAGGATAGTCAGGGAATGTGGCGAAGTCATTGCCTGCCAGAGCTGTCGAATCGGAAAAGAGGTTTCCGGTCAGCTGCATACCGTCGCCAGAGTCACCCGCAAAACGGATGACAACATGTTCAAGTTCTACAACTTTTGTTCTGTTAGCCATAAGAAATTGAATTTAATTTATTCTTTTATAATTTGTTAATAATAATTCATCAAAATATGGTCGCCCATGAAATTCCGTGCAAAGGTACATTTAATTTCAATATAAAAAGGTGTTTGCCACAAATTTATTTTCAGTTGCATAAACACCGTCATTTTTCATGAATATCAACGATTTTATTTAAATTCATTCTAAATTATAAAAAACCGTTTTCCGTATCATTCAAAGATATATCTTTGCACAAAATTTTTACATCAACAAAAAAAATATTATGGCTTACAAAATCACAGACAAATGCGTCGCTTGCGGTACTTGCATCGACGAGTGCCCGGTAGGAGCAATCTCCGAAGGTAGTATTTATTCAATCAATGCTGACAACTGTGTCTCTTGCGGCACATGCGCCAGTGTTTGTCCAAACGATGCTATCGTAGAAGACTAATTAAATTCAGTGCATTTTAAACAGAAAAAAGCCCGCCGTCAAGCGAGCTTTTTTTATTTCCAGAAATCGGCCGTTAAATGCGGTGGCTTAATCTTCCTGTCCTCCGCCTTCCATGTTTTTGCGCATCTGAAGCAGCACCCTAACGTATGTCTTCAGGTCATTCTCGTCAATGCCTTTCACCACGTCATTCATGAAATCTATCGCCACTTCGGTGGTTGCAAGTTCCATATCGGCACCCTCCCGGGTAAGCGCAATCTTGTTGATTCTGCGGTCTTCCTTGTCAACAGTGCGGAAAACCAAATTCTTTTTCTCAAGAGAATCAATGAATTTCGTAACCGAATTTTTGTCCTTTTGAATGACCTCGGCAATCCTCTGCTGCGAAATTGGCTGTTCTTTCCAAAGCCAATCCATCACCAGAAACTGCTCCGGAGTAAGGTTGATGTTGTTCTCATTCAATTTGTCGCTGAAATACTTTTTTATCCTGCAATTCAGAATGTTGGTATAAACAGCGATTTCTTTAATTACCATCATAAGCGCTGAGTTTATAAATTACCGCAAAAGTACTATATTTTTTTAATATAATCATAAAAATAGGAATATTTTTATCAACAGGCAAAAGGAAGGGCGCGAAGTGACAGGATTTCTCTGCCGCCTCGCGCCCTTTCTAACTTTATGACTTTCAATCTTACAGACTAAAGAATCGCCATATCCGGCATCTCTTTTCCGTCGTATTCTCCCCTTTCGAGTTTTTCCTTTATCTCCCTGAAAGCGTTCAGTGTATAATGGACATCTTCGAGCGAGTGCGCCGCCGTCGGGATGATTCTGAAGATTATCATGCCTTGCGGAATGACCGGATACGTCACGATTGAGCAGAAAATCTTGTAGTTTGTACGGAGATCGAGTGCTATTTGCGCTGCCTGTTCGGTGTTTCCCGGCAGGAATATCGGGGTGACACACGCCTCCGCCGGCCCGATGTTGAAGCCGAGTTCGCGGAAACCGTTCTGCAAGGTACGTGTGACTGTCCACAGTTTCTTGCGCAACTCGTCGCCTTCCGCGCTGCGGATAATCTCCAGACGTTTCAGGCAGCCTTCCACAATCGGCATCGGCAATGACTTTGCGTACATCTGTGAGCGCATATTATAACGCAGATAATCAATGACATACTTCGGTCCGGCGACGAAGCCTCCGATGATCGCCATCGACTTCGCGTATGCGCCGATGTAAAGGTCTATGTCGTCCATCACGCCGAAATGTTCGGATGTGCCGCGTCCTGTCGGACCCATGCAGCCGAAGCCGTGAGCGTCGTCGATGAGAATCCTGAACTGGTATTTTTTCTTGAGTTCGACAATCTTATCGAGAATACCGAGAGCACCGGTCATGCCGAAAACGCCCTCCGTTATGAGAAGGATTCCGCCGCCGCTCTTCCTTGTGATCTCGGTAGCTTTCTGCAAAGCCTTCTCGCAGCTCACGATGTCGTTATGCTTGAAATGGAACGACTGTCCCATGTGCAGGCGTTTGCCGTCGATAAGACATGCGTGCGCCTCGGCATCAAAGACAATCACGTCATGGCGCGTGCAAAGCGCGTCGATTGTCGAAACTATTCCCTGATAGCCGAAGTTAAACTCGTAAGCATCCTCTTTGTGTTCAAAATCAGCGAGTTCGCGTTCAAGACGCTCGTGCAAGCGTGTGTTGCCGCTCATCATCCTGGCCCCCATCGGATACGCCAAGCCCCATCGTGCCGCTGCTTCCGCATCAACTTTCCTTACTTCCGGATGGTTCGCCAATCCAAGATAATTGTTCAGACTCCAGCACAAAACATCAACGCCGTTGAAACGCATGTGCGGTCCAAGATCGCCTTCAAGTCGCGGGAACGCAAAATACCCGTGAATACGGTCCATGTACTGACCGATCGGACCGCCTGAATCTTGTTTTATTCTTTCAAAAATTTCCATTTTATGATGTTATTTTGTTAACGATTTTTCAAACGGGCAAAATTAGTAAAAATATTTACAATAAACACAATTACTTTTAAAAAACTTTCCTACTTTTGCATTCTGAAAAATAACACCATACATGATACATCTTGCAAACAAGAATGCGTTGATAACAGGTGCCAGTTCGGGAATCGGGGCGGCGATTGCAAAACGTCTTGCCAAAGAAGGCTGCAATCTTTTCCTGACCGGCCAGAACGGACAGCGTCTTTTGGAAACGAAAGAGATTTGCGGAAAAGAAGGTGTCAAAGTGCATCAGCAGCAATGCGATTTCTCTGAGTTTCAATCAATTGACAAATTGGCAAACGCAATAAAAGAAATCGGCTTTCATGTTGATTTATTCATCCTGAACGCCGGCGTCTCACAACGCAGCCGCGGTTTTGACACCGATTTTGAAACCGACCGCAAAATAATGCAGGTCAATTACTGGAGCCACGTTTATCTCATCAAGAAATTCAAAGACGAAATTCTCGCTTCGGAGCACGTCAACATCGCCGTAACGACTTCTTTGGCAGGACTTTTCGGTTTCCCGCTGAGGACTTCATATTGTTCATCGAAACACGCGCTGTTTGGTTTTTTTGAATCTTTAGACCTTGAATATCAAAATATTAACGTCACGTTTCTGATTCCTGGAAGAATCAACACGCCGATAAGCAAGAGTGCCTTGCTCGGCAACGGCGAGAAATACGGGCAGATGGATCCAGGACAGGCGAATGGCCTTGACGCTGACGAAGCAGCCGCCAAAGCAGTGAAAGCCATCAGGAAGGAGAAGCACAGACAGCTTATCGGCAAAAGCGAAATCCTGATGGCGTATATTAATAGGTATATGCCGTGGCTTTATTATAAAATAGCGAAAAACATATCACCAACGTAATAAATCAGGAGTTTGAGGTAATTAGGTGTTTGAGGTAATCAGGTACCTTAAGCACCTAAAATTCCTAAGACACCTAAGACTCCTTAAACAACTAAAATTCCTTAAACACCTAAAAAATGAAAGAGAAAGTTATTTGTGGAATCCAGCAGATAGGGATCGGGGTTGAAGACCTTATGACTGCATGGAAATGGTACAATCAGAATCTCAATATCGAGCTTAAAATAGTTGATGCTGAAGGCGTTGCGGAACGAATGCTGCCATACACCGGCGGGAAGCCACAGCCGCGTCATGCCATTCTTGCCATCGCGCAGCGAGGCGGAGGCGGCTTTGAGATATGGCAGCCGCAGGGTCGCAAGGTCGTTTATCCGAGCGAGCCGCTGCAACTCGGCGACTACGGCATCAACATCGCGAAAGTAAAGGCAAAAGACGTGAGACGCGCCTATAACGAATTGAAAGCCAAAGATATAGAGATGCTCAGCGACATCAATGTCTCGCCGTTGGGACTCGAACATTTCTACATGAAAGACCCGTGGGGAAACATTTTTGAAATCGAGCACGACGACCATTGTTTCATCAACGTTGACAGATACACCGGTGGCGCAAACGGAGCCGTCATGGGCGTATCGGACATGGACAAATCAATTGATTTCTACACGAAGCTTCTTGATTATGATGTAGTTGCTTTTGACGAGACACGGACATTCGATGATTTTGGCGATGTCCCTGGCGGGAAATGCAAGATACGCCGTGTCGAACTGAAACGCTCGAAGCCATTCACCGGACCGTTGAGTGAAGTCATGGGAAACTCGCACATCGAGTTGGTTCAGAATCTTGAGCAGCCATGCAAGAAGACTCTCGAAGGCCGTTGGTGGGGTGATCCGGGGTTCATACATCTGTGTTTCGATGTCCGCAACATGAAAAAGATTCATGAGGCGGCGCTAGCTCTCGGTCACGATTTCGTATGCGACGGCGGCGAGGACTTCAACATGGGCGATGCCAACGGACACTTTACCTACGTCGAAGACCCTGACGGCGCACTCATCGAATTTGTTGAGACATTCAAAATCCCGATTTCAAAGAAATTAGGATTATACATCAACCTCAAAAACAGAGACGACCACAAACCGCTGTGCAGCCTGGTAACGAAAGCGTTAAGATTTGCGAAAGTGAAGTTTTAGTTAAGAGATTAAAGATGAGAGATAAAAGAGCGCGAAGCGGCCAACGTCGCTTCGCGCTCTCTACTCTTTTAACTCTTAACTAATTAAAGGCCGAGTTTCGCTTTCACGTCAGCTGTGATGTCGATTGCATCTGTTCCGATGTAAACGATAGCGCCGACTGACTTATCGAAGATGTATGTATAGCCTTTTTCCTTGCCCACTGTGTTGACAGCGTTCTGGACTTTCTCGATGACAGGTGTCAGGAGTTCGACTCTTTTTTCATCAAATGCTGTCTCTGCGTTTGCCTGAAAGTCCTGGATTCTGCCTTGAAGGTCCATGATTTCCTTTTCCTTTGACTGACGGAGGATGTTTGACATTGTTGCGGCATTGGCTTCATAGTCTTTCATTTTTGCCTGATATTCTGTCGCCATTGTCTGAAGCTCCTGCTGGAGTTCGGTGTAATAGGCCTGAAGATCCTGTTCGATTTTTGCTCTTTCAGGCATGATTTCTGTGATAGCTGATGAATCGACGTATGCGATTTTCACTGTCTGTGCGTTAGCAGCAACGCCGAAGCCCAGTGCCAACACTAAAAAACACAATACTTTTGAAAATTTTTTCATTATTTTATAAATTTAAATTAACCTCAAAATTTTTGCAAAGATATAAATTTTTTCACAAACTCATCAAAAATTATTTTTTCGAGCCTTTACCATTGTTATTGCCGCCCGAAGAATTCGAGCCGCCGTTGGAACGTTTACGGTCTTCCTTGCGGACTGTCTGCATGACATTGCCTATTTCATCGAGCACGTCATCACTGATATCGTTTTTCTCATTGCAGTAAAGGACTGTCGTGCCCGATGCCTTGTCGAACACGAAAGCATAGTTCTTTAACAGTGCAAGCTGGTTTATAGCGTTATAGATTTTCTCCTGTATCGGCTGGATAAGTTCGATCCTCTTTGTGAAGAGTTGTCCTTCCGGTCCGAAATAATCCATCTGTAATGTCATGATTTCCTGTTCCTTTGCAGCGATTTCCTCTTCCTTTTTTCTTTTCTGTTCGTCGGTGAGAAGCACGGATTCCGTCTGATATTCACGTTGCAGGGCATCCACTTTTGTCCTTAATGCCTTGATTTCCTTCTCCCATTTTGACGAAAGCTGGTTTATCTGTTCCTGTGCGTCGCCGTATTCCGGAATGTTTTGCAGAATATATTCCGTATCGACGAAAGCGAATTTCTGGTTTCCCTGTGCCTCCGCCGGATTGACTCCAAGAATCATCAGGAGTGCGAGTAATAAAATTGTTTTTGCAGTTTTCATTATTATCTGATCTTTTTCGTTAATCATTTTACAGTTAGTCGATTGAGCCGCCGATTGAGAAGTGGAACTGGCTTCCGGAAGCATTGGTGGAGCCTGGCACGTCATCGAAGCCATAGCCCCAGTCGAGGCCGAGCATACCGAACATCGGGAGATAGATCCTGAGGCCGATGCCGGCGGAGCGATACACGTCGAACGGATTGAAATTATCCTTGCCCGACCAGCAGTCGCCAGCCTCTACAAAGCCAAGGGCGAAGATAGTTGCCTGCGGGTTGAGTGTCAACGGGTAACGCAGTTCCATGGTATATTTCGTAAATATCGTGCCGCCGTTAAGTCCGTCTGAACCTGTCGGGGTGAGTGACTCGTTTGAGTAGCCTCTCATGCCCACGATTTCACGGCCGTCGAGGTTTGTTGACGACGAGAGACCGTCACCTCCGAGGAAGAATCTCTGGAACGGCGTCGCGCCGATATTGCTGTTATAGTATCCAAGGTAACCGAAACGGACTCTTGTCATGAACACGAGTTTGTCGTATATTTCGGTATAGAATGCAGCTTTGAATTTCCATTTATGGAACTCAACCCACTTATATTTTGCATCCTGACGGACAGCCTTATTCTCATCACCCGGATATTCCTTATCGTAATTTTTCCCGTTTATCAGAGAATAAGGCGGCGTAAGTTCAAGAGAGAGAAGTATTTCCGAACCGTATCTCGGATAAATCGGCTGGCTGACCGAATTACGTCCGATTGTGATGTTATAGCCTATGATATTGAAATCGCCCGAGCCTGTCCCGAAGTTGAACACAGACGCGTAATTGTTCAGATGGTAACGTATGAGATTCACTCCGTTGTAGATGGTGAAATAGTCGTCAGGCCATGTCAGACGCTGACCCAATCCGATGGAAACACCGGTCTGGCTGAATGACCCGAAATATTCGCTTGACTTTGAATAGCCGTTGGTATATATCGAATGGAACACCGAGCCTGACAGTGAGTTCGGTTTCTTTCCGCCGAGCCAAGGTTCGGTGAACGAGGCTCCATAGTAGATGTAATTGGTACCGTATGTCTGTACCCTGAACGACAGTTTCTGTCCGTCGCCGCTTGGTATCGGTCTCCATGCGTCTTTCTTGAAGAATTTCTTGAACGAGAAATTATTGAGTGTCAATCCCAATGACAGCATGAGTCTGTTGTAGCCCCAACCTGCGGAGAGTTCAATCTGGTCAGATGACGTCTCTTCGACGTTATACACGATGTCCACTGTCCCGTCTGCCGGATCAGGCTCAGGCACAGGATTAAGTGTTTCGGCGTTAAAGTATTGAAGGGCAGCGAGTTCTCTTGTCGTCCTGATGATGTCGGAGCGGCTGAAGAGCTGTCCGGGCTTGGTGTACATTTCACGGATGATGACATTGTCGTTTGTCTTGGTATTGCCCACGACTTTGATACGTTTGATTGTAGCCTGTTCGCCCTCGCTCATCCTTATTTCGAGGTCTATGGTGTCATTATCCACCCTCACCTCAATCGGTTCGACACGGAAGAACAGGTAACCGTCATCCATGTAAAGCGAAGAGACATCCATCCCTTCCTCGCTGTAGGTCAAGTTCTTGTCAAGAAGTTCCTGGTTATAGACATCGCCTTTTCTTATTCCGAGCACTCGGTTAAGCACAGCGGTGTCGTATTTCGTATTTCCGACCCAAGAGATGTTGCCGAAATAATATTTGTCACCCTCATCAATGACGAGTTTGATGCCAAGGTTCTTATCGTCAATAACATAGACAGAATCGCTCACTATCCTCGCATCTCTGTAGCCTTTTGAGTTATACTTAGCTATGATTTTATTCTTGTCATCTTCGTAATTTGACTGGTTGAATTTTGATGACTTGAAGATTCTCGGTTTGATGTTGTTGTCAACATAGTTGAACAGTTCTTCTTCAGCTTTCAGCGGCTTGAGTGTCACGACATCCCAGACGGCATTGACCACTGTCGCGCCGAGTGGACGGAGAGGGTCAAACCTGCCTCTTTCTTTAGTCTCCTTCATGGCGGCACGCACCTGATTATCGGACAGTACCTCATTGCCTTCGATGTCGATGTTCCCGATTTTAACCTTGTGTTTCTTGTCAATCTTGAGGTTGAGTATGACGTAATTCTCCCGTGTCGTGTCATTGATGGCATCGATGACGACCTCAGTGTTCAAATAGCCTTTGTCGGCATAATAATCAGTGATGATGCCGCGGGTTTTGTTGTAGGTGTGTTCCGTGGCGACATCGCCCCTTGTAAGGTTGATTTTCTTTCTCAGCTCATCGGCTTCCGACTTCTTCACTCCCCTGAAAGAGAACTTGCTGATACGAGGTCTTTCCGACACAGTGATGTTAAGGAAGACCTTGCCGCCTATTTTCTGTGTGCATGAAATCTGGACATCTTCAAAAAGGCCCTGTTCCCACAGCTTTCTGATTGCATTGGTTATCTTGTCTCCAGGGACTTTCACCGTCGTGCCTACTTGCAATCCCGACAGCATTGTCACGACATTCGGATCGACGAATTTCGCGCCGGTGACGGTGATGCCGCCAATCTCATATTCCCTTGGGAGGGAATAATCAATGTCAGACATATCATTGCCGACCTGAATCTGCGCATTGGAGACATTGCCAAGCAGCAGGCATGCAAGGCAGAGTAATGCAGTAATGTATATTTTATGTCCTTTAAGAGAAGTCATCATTTCATTTTTTAAGTTGTTCGCTCGTCTTACCGAATCTCCGTTCTCTACTCTGGAAATTGACAACGGCTTCATACAAGTCTTCCTTTGAAAACTCAGGCCAGTATTTTTTCGTAAAATAAAGTTCCGAATATGCAATCTGCCAGAGAAGATAATTGCTGATTCTCTCTTCGCCGCTTGTACGTATAAGCAGTTCAGGATCAGGCATCTCCGCTGTCGCGAGATGGCCAGCGATACAATTCTCATCAATATCCCCAACATTCAGCGAGCCGTCTTTCACCTGAGCAGCGATATTTCTCATCGCATTGACGATCTCCCAGCGGCCCGAATAGCTCAGACAGAGTGTGAGAGTCATGCGATTGTTATTTCTTGTATTATCTATTGCATACATCAAAGCGTCATACTGCGACTTCGGCAGACGTTTGAGGTCGCCGATGGCAGCAAGACGTATATTATTATCATTCAATGTCTTAAGTTCAGATTTCAACGCTTGTGTCAGGATTGACATCAGAGCATCGACTTCTATGGATGAGCGGTTCCAGTTTTCGGTTGAGAAAGCATAGAGTGTAAGATATTTCACACCGAGTTCCGCACAGGCTTCTGTCACGCGCCGCACAGTATCAACCCCGTGCTGATGTCCGAAGACTCGCATCTTCCCTTGTTCCTTCGCCCATCTCCCATTGCCATCCATGATGATGGCGATGTGTTGCGGCAGGCGTGAGTTGTCTATCTTATCTTTCAGGCTTTCCATAGCATTTCATTAAAAAGTGGTATATCTTCCGTTCAGGCCGACATCGCATCTCTTGCTGTGAGGCAAGTTGAATTTGAACGCGACGGTGAAATTCAGGAAACTGTAGTAGTCGTATTTAACCGAGTCACCTCTTTTCAGATATTTTATCTCATTACCGCCGTCAACGGATAGATTTCCCGACGGGTCGGCATACTGGGCCCATGAGTCGCCTTCGTTCCACAGTGGATAATAGCCGCTGCAATCATCAAGCCAGTCGGTCCACGCCCAATGTACACGCCATTCCAAAGCCAGACCAATCCTCTTATTGACGCTGTATTTCACGCCGAGACCGAATGGTACTGAAACGGCACACTTATTATATTTTGCAGTGCCATCCTGGATTTTATTCACATCTCCGTCAGCATAGCCATCAACGTCCGTCAAGACATTGCACAACTCCTTGTCATCGAGCGTCATAGGGTTGAAAGTCGCCACTCCGATGCCGGCGAAAATGTACGGCGTCACGAAATTTCTGCGGCTTCCTGTCCAATAGTCAAAGAAATTAAACTCTGCGATAAGTGAGAAATCATTGATGTTCGTCTTGAAACTGAGTTTCCTTTCAGGACAGATGCCCACTTTCTCGTCAGAAGCCGTGATATTCATGTTTGAATAAGAAAAACGGAAAGCCCAGCGCGAGCCTTGATAATAGCGGACGACAGCGCCGAAACCCAGTTTGGCTTCGTTAAACGGCTTTATCGGATTCAAATCGCCGTAGTATGATGACAATCCGCCAGTCAGACCTACTTCAACAACCTGAGCATTTGCCTTATTAACGACTGCAAAAATCCCAATAAAAAGGGCTATAACAACGGCTATTCCGAACTTTTTCCTGTTTTTCATTCGCTTCTATTAACTTAAACATTGATTGTCAATAAGTTTGATTCACGATAACAAACTTACAAAATTACACATTTTTTTATATGTCCCAATAAAAATTTTCAAATTTTAATCTTTAAAACGCTGCAGATTTTGATAAATTGTGCGTGACGTATTTTTAAGATCAAATCGGGGCGACGAGATGTATGAAGAATCCTGTTTCACCCAAGCCATTGAGTCCATATTCGAGTCTGAAGACGAGGTCATAATAAGTCACGAAATCCAACCCGACACCGGTTCCGAAGAGCCATTTATTTGCGAGTCTTGAGACGGTGCCGTCCGGAATTTTCACATTCCATGAATAGCCCAAATCGAAGAACAAATTGGCATACAGTGCCAGATGTATCTTGCCAAAGCGTTCATTCTTAATGAATTTGATATTCTTCGTCACTGGTTTAATAATCTCAAATTTCAAGTTATTCTTGAGGATTGCGAAATTAAGGGCATCGACGGCATACAGGTCGTACGTCCGCACATAGTCGTTGCCGTATCCGAGTCCTTTTGACAGGAAATATGGCGCGTTGTCATTGGCCGACACTTTTGCGGTTATGTTTGACGCCCAGTAGAAACGGCCTCGGACAGGCGTGTACCAGTCGGCGGTCACTTTCCCATAAAACAGGTCAGGTTCGTGATTGAACGCACCTACGCCAACTTTCGTCAATTCAAGTTCAAGATAATGGCCGTCAAGCGGATAGTTCTGGTCATCGCGATAGTCGTTTTTGAATATCACTGACAGCGTGACATATTGAAAGCGTTCATCACCTTTGTTTCCAAACGCATGATTCAGGGAGGTCAGAGTGTCGGCATAGAAATTGTCGTCGTAGCGTGCGAGGAAGAAAAGCCGGTTTCTATGTCCAAACCGCAGATATGGCTTCAGATACACGTAAAGTGCCTCATGCGGGCAGCCATGCTCAGCCTTGAAATACTGCACCCTGTCATTCCGTGTGGCATAAGCCACTTCTCTGTCCCGAAGATACCCCGCACTTGCTTCCAAGCCAAGCCGTTGCCTGCCGGTAAGATACGGGATGTTATACGTCAGCGAGTACTTCTGGTTGTATCCGAGGATCACTGTCATGTCAAGCTTATGCAAAAGCCCCCACAAGTTTTTCCATTCCATGTTGAATCCGTAGCTCATCCTCCTGATATCGCCTCCGGAAAGCCACGACATGACATACCTGTCGGCGTAGTGCAGGTACGGGATCGGCCACAGGTACCAGCGTTCCACCATCTTGATGGTCAAGATCTTGCCGCCTGCGACTTCAGGGTCATCAGCGATGTCGAAATCGACAAAGTTGAAGACGGTGGTGTTGAGCAGATTCTCACGGCTCATTTTCATCTTCATCTCAAAGTCGCACAGACGTATGGTGTCGCCCTCATCAAACAGAAGCTCCCTGAAAATCACCGATGGTTTGGTGATTCTGTTGCCTTCCAGCCTCACGTGCGTAAGCACCACCGACGGTTCTTCCTGTGAATATACCGCACAAGACGCGAGCAGAAGTATGGCGAGGAACAGCTTTTTCATGTTACGACATCGTTGCATCATTCCAACTATTCATCGTCCATCATATTACAATAGTTAGCGTAGCGCCACGCTGCAATCTCTTTGTTTTCAACAGCTTCCTTGACAGCGCAATGTGGTTCATGGAGATGTGTGCAGTTGTTGAAACGGCATTCCTGCATCAATGCGCGCATCTCGGGAAAACGTTGTGCGAGCGTCTCTTTCTCAAGGTCAAACAGTCCGAACTCCTTGATGCCAGGCGTGTCGATGATATAGCTTCCGAAGCCGAGATGGAACATCTGTGCATACGTCGTCGTGTGTTTGCCCTTCTCATGGACATCGGATATCTCGCCGACCTTGACGTTGAGGCTTGGGTCGAGACGATTCACGAGCGCAGACTTTCCCACACCCGAATGTCCTGAGAACAGACACGTCTTGCCTTTCATGACATTCTCAAGCCGGTCGCAGTTAAAGCCAGTCTTCGCGGAGACCGGAAACGACTCGTAACCGATTGAGTTATAGACTGTCATCAGTTCCTGTGCCGTCGCGTTTTGTTCTTCGTCGTAGATATCGCATTTGTTGAAGACAATCACCAATGGGATATGATAAGCCTCGGCGGTGACGGCGAATCTGTCGATGAAGCCCGTCGAGGTTCTTGGCTGGGCTATCGTCGCCACGACGACGGCGAGGTCAACATTTGACGCGATTATATGTGATTCTTTCGAGAGATTCACTGATTTCCTGATTATCACGTTGTTACGTGGCAGCACGCGGTCGATGACGCAAGTGTCCTTGTCACGTTCCTTCTCATAGCTCACATTGTCACCAACAGCCACGGGGTTTGTGGTACGCACTCCGTTGAGTCGTATCTTACCTCTCAGGCGGCATTTGAGTATGGCACCGTCGTCATCGCGGACATCGTACCAGCTTCCTGTTGACTTTATTACTTTTCCGATTGGCATGTTGCATTCGTTTTGCGGATGCAAAAGTACGGAATTTTATTTAACGACGTCACAAATTTGATAACGTTTTCCCGGAAGTGCCGTCACGATGCCGTCGAACTCCAGCGAGAGCAGCACAGACGCTATCTTCGTGGGAGTCAGCTCGGTGGCGACGATGATCTGGTCGAGGTGTACTGTGGTGTCACTGCCGAAAACGTCAATAACCTTTTTCTCGTCTTCGCTGAAATCGCGGAACAAGCGCATCTGGCGCGGAATCACCTTGGCATCGTGGTCCCACCGCATGATATATCTCAGGTCGTCAGCTGAGAGCATCAGGTCAGCCCTGTTTGTCTTGATGAGGTTGTTGCAGCCCTCGCTGTAGATGTCGCCCATCCGCCCGGGGATGGCGAAAACCTCCCTGTCGTACGAGTTGGCGATCTCCGCCGTTATCATGGCGCCTCCTTTCAACGCACTCTCAACGACAATAAGGCAATCAACCATGCCCGCAACTATCCTGTTGCGCTTCGGGAAATTCTCCCTGTCCGGTTTTGTGTCATTCAGAAACTCTGTCAAAATACCTCCTCTCGCTAACATGTTATGTGCAAGTTTATAATTATCAGCTGGATATATTATTTGCAGCCCGTGTCCCAGCACCCCAACGGTCGCAAGATTATATTTCAATGCGGATTTATGCGCCATAGTATCGACACCATACGCCAATCCGCTGACCACCAACACATTATCAGAACTCAATTCCCCAACGATCTTGTCAACGACGCCCTTGCCGTAGTCGGTGATGTTCCTCGTCCCGACGATGCCGACAGACCGCGGAGCATTCAAGTCGGCTGAACCTTTGTAATACAGCATCATGGGGCTGTCATGGCAATGCTGCAAGCGTTTCGGATAATCCGCGTCTAAATAAAACAACGGTTTCACATCATTTTTGTCTATGAAGACAGCCTCCCTTTCAGCCCTCAGCAACGTCCGCTGCGAGACAATGCTGTTCACAGCCTGCTCCCCTATGCCAGGAATCTGCATCAGCGACTTCCTGCTTTCGCAAAACACCGCCTCCGCACCCCCACAGTAGGCCACCAACTTCTTACCATTCACGTCGCCAATCCCCGGCACAAGCGTAAGAGCAATCTCATAGATCTTCTGTCTTTCCATGCTGCAAAAATAAACAAAATTTTTAATATACATCATTGATTTTCAATTTTTTACGATAATTTTTGTGTAAATTTTCATTAACAATTCAAATCAAAAAAATCATTTCATAAATGATTAATTCACAACATTTTGGTTTTTCTATTAACAATTCAAAATTGTCATCAAAATTTATCGTGATGGAATATTCCTATCAAATTATTTAGTACTTTTGCAAAAATTTACAACGAATTGGGTAAAAACATTCTAATATGCCCTCTGGATTGGGGGCTTGGTCACGCTACGCGGTGCGTACCGATAATAAAGGCACTGACGGAGCAAGGTCACAAGGCGATCATTGCCGCCGACCTCGAACCTCTGGCATTTCTTCAAAAAGAGTTTCCTGAGGCGGAGTTCATCAAATTCCCTGGGTTCAGACCAACATACAGCAAAGGTAACTCTCAGGTTTTCAAGATGTTGTCATCTTTCCCAGGTGCCGTACGCGATTTCAGGAAAGACCATCAGACCGTTGAATCGATTGTAAAAAACTACAGCATTGACGCGATAATCTCCGACAACCGATTCGGTTGCTGGAGCGACTTGGTACACTCCGTCTTCATCACGCATCAGCTGAACATTCAGGTTCCGAGCGGCTGGAAATGGGCGGCACCTATTATAAAAGCGTTCAACCACAGCTATGTAAACAATTACGACGAGCTGTGGATTCCCGACTGCGACTACAAACTGTCGCTTTCCGGACGGCTCTCTCATCCAAACAACTTGAAAATCAAGACTTCATACATCGGTTTGCTCAGCCGTTTCGGTTCTGACAACCAGGAAGATGAAGTCAAAGACAACAAATACCTCGTGATTCTGTCGGGTCCGGAGCCACAGCGGACCATACTCGAAAACATCGTGCTGAAACAGGCTGCCAACATCAGCGACAACGTCTTGATTCTCAGAGCGAAACCCGACCACCACGATTTCCCGAGAAACATCCCCGAAAACGTCTCCATGTTCAACCATGTCGATGACGAGATGTTTGTCGAACTCATCAACAGCTCGGAAAACATCATCTGCCGCGGCGGTTATTCCTCGCTGATGGACCTCGTGCGACTCAACAGAAACGCATATCTTGTCCCGACGCCGGGTCAGACAGAACAGGAATACCTCTGCGTGCATTTGGGCAGGCTCGGTTACTTCAATTGGTGCAAGCAATCTGGTTTTCAATTAGATAAAGTCTCTGTGCCAAATGTCAAGATGAGGGAGAAATTCAAAGATGATGAAGAAAAAATCAACGGATTCATCAAAAACTGGGTCAAGACGATTTAGCTTATACGATTAAGCGGTCATCTGCGTTACTCATATTATTACATAAAAACAAAAAAACATGAACTTAGGCTACATTGTTTGGGACGTTAACCCGTACATTTTCGTTTTTCCGGAGAAATTCCCGTTGCTTGGCGGGCATCCGGTGGCGTGGTACGGACTGCTTTGGGCGATGGCTTTCATCGCCGGTTACTATCTGATAAAACGCATCTACAAAAAAGAAGGCATCGGTGAAGACTGGGCAGACAAGATTCTCATGTACATGCTGGTTTTTGCCATCATAGGTGCGCGTCTCGGACACTGTCTCTTTTACGAACCGCAATATTATTTCTCCAATCCCGTCAAATTCCTTGCCATTTGGGAGGGCGGTCTGGCGAGTCACGGCGGTGCCATCGGAATCCTTATCGGGATGTTCATTTACGCCAGGAAACTCAAGAAGCCATATCTGTGGGTTCTCGACCGTCTCGTCATCTGCGTGGCGATAGGCGGTGCCCTGATCCGCATCGGCAACCTCATGAACTCAGAGATTTACGGTGATGCCACAACGCTCCCGTGGGGTTTCAAGTTCGTCCGCGACTGGGCACCGGGGACGCCGATCGACGCCATCCCTGCATGTCATCCGACACAGATATACGAAGCCTTGGTGTGCATCATCGTTTTCGCGATTCTGATGTATCTGTTTTTCAAGAAAGACACCGCCAACAAGTATCCTGGCTTTTTCTTCAGTTTCTTCCTGATAATGGTATTCGGTTCAAGGATCCTGATTGAATTCATCAAGCAGCCGCAGGTTGAGTTTGAGGAATCCATGACGCTCGACATGGGGCAATGGCTGAGCATTCCGTTCCTGATTGCAGGAATCGTGATAATGGTGATGGCGTTCAACGGGAAGTTTAAAGCTAAAAGTAAGTAGATTTCTGTCTCGCGGATGGGACGGAACCGGGCGCAACAGCCGCTTTCTACTTTATAAAGTTTGGAGTGTTGAGAGT
>JAKSMZ010000129.1 GCA_024400355.1 Bacteroidales bacterium | reverse complement strand
TTGATATTTTATTTTTCGCTATAACTATCCAAAAAAACATAGTTGCAGCGAAAAATAAATTTATTTTTCGCTATAAGTGGTATTTTTTATATATTTGCAGCGAAAAATAAATTTAATATCATGACAGAAATCATCGGTAGAATTAAGGAAATCAAACTGTTGAAAGAATTGTATGATTCTGATAATCCGTGCTTTGCGGTTGTTTACGGCCGACGGCGTGTTGGAAAGACTTTTCTCGTCAGAGAGACTTTCGGGAACAATTTCACATTCTATTCAACAGGAATCAACGACAAAGACAGAAACAAGCAGCTCGCGGCGTTTTTCATGTCGCTGACCAAATATTCAAATGACGAAAGCCTTCCGATGCCCAAAGACTGGCTCGAAGCATTCGGTCTTCTCATAAAGATACTTGAAAAATCGGACGACAAGAAGAAACTCATCTTTTTGGATGAGCTGTCGTGGATGGACACACAGAAGTCGGACTTCGTCACTGGTTTGGAGTGGTTCTGGAACGGCTGGGCTTCGGCGCGAAAAGATGTCATGCTCATCGGCTGCAGCTCGGCAACCTCATGGATTGTGAAAAAGATTTTCAGAAACCACGGCGGACTGTACGGACGCGTGACAAACAAAATACATCTGAATCCGTTCACGTTGGCGGAGTGTGAACAATATTTTTCGGCCAACGGGATGAAGATGAGCCGCACCGAACAGCTGCAATGCTACATGGTGATGGGAGGCATACCTTATTATATTAGTCTCCTCGACAAAAAACTAAGTGTCGCGCAGAACATCGACAACCTGTTTTTCAACAATGACGGACAACTCAGGTATGAATACAGAAACCTTTACGAGGCTCTGTTCACAAACGCCGAGAAGTACATGCTGATTGTCGAAGCTTTGGGTCGGAAATCCAAAGGACTCTCGCGCAGTGAAATAATTGATGTGACAAAACTCCCTAATTCCGGCGCGACAACGGCAATGCTCGAAGACCTGGAAAATTGTGACATCATAAGGAGATACCCGGCCTTCGGGAAGACAAAACGCGACGAACTTTATCAACTCACCGACTTCTACACCTTGTTTTATTTCAATTTCATAAAGAACAACGCTAATAACGACAAGGATTTCTGGATACACCACGCAAACACTCCGAAAATAAACAGCTGGTCGGGCTATGCCTTTGAGCAGGTCTGCATGGCTCATTCCGACAATATCAAGAAATCGCTCGGCATCTCGGGCATCGCCGCAAACATCTATTCATGGCAAAGCAAGAAACAGGAAACGGCGGCGCAAATCGACATGATCATCGACCGCGCCGACAATGTGGTGAACCTCTGCGAAATGAAATATTCAGATACACCTTATATAATTAATAAGGAGTACGACGCAAATCTCAAACATAAGATGTGGTCGTTCGCCGAAGAAAGCAAGACGAAGAAAACGCTGCGCCTCGTCATGGTCACAACTTGGGGCCTGAAACAGAATGTTTACAGCGGCAGCGTCTCCAATGAAGTCACAATGGATGACCTCTTTCAATAATTGTTGATAAATTGTTGAAAAAAATGTTTTTCATATAAGTTTTTTATATAGTTTTGTCGCCGTTAAATTAGACGTGGAATATCATAACAATTTTTAACAAAACTTTTATAAAAAAATCATGGACTCAAGAATTCAAATGAACCCAAACCTGCTCGTCCGTTACCTTCAGAAGCCGGCGGCAGAGTTCACAAAAGCTGACATCATCCGCTATTGTGAAGAAAATGAAGTTGAATTTGTCAATTTCCATTATTGCGGCTGGGACGGCAAGCTCAAGACCCTGAACTTCGTCATCCACAGCGCAGAACATTTAGACAACATCCTGTCGGCTGGCGAACGCGTTGACGGCTCAAGCCTCTTCCCGTTCATCGAGGCAGGTAAGTCAGACCTTTATGTGGTGCCGAAATTCAAGACGGCGTTCCGCAATCCTTTTACAGAGATCCCGACGATCGACATTCTCTGTTCTTTCTACAACCGCGACGGCGAGCCGTTTGAAAGCTCACCGGAGTATATCCTCCGCAAGGCTCACAGCGTCTTCCAGAAAACCACAGGCATGACGATGGAGACGATGGGTGAACTCGAGTATTACATCATCGCCGAAGACGAAGGCGTCTATGAGGTGCCCGACCAGAGAGGCTACCACGAAAGCGCACCGTTCAACAAGTTCACCGAGTTCCGCGTCGAGGCCATGCGCCTCATCGCACAGGCCGGCGGACTGATTAAGTACGGCCACTCGGAAGTCGGCAACTTCACCCACGACGGTAAAGTCTATGAACAGAACGAAATAGAATTCCTGCCAACGAACATCGAGGACGCAGCCGACCAGCTCGTCATCGCAAAGTGGATCATGAGACAGCTCGCATATCAGTACGGCGTGACATTCACACTCGCACCGAAGATCACTGTGGGCAAGGCAGGCAGCGGACTCCATGTGCACTGCAAGTTCACCAAGAACGGCAAGTCGATGATGGTGAAGAACGGCGAACTCACCGACGTGGCAAAGAAAGCCATCGCCGGTTATATGATGGCAGGCACGTCACTGCCGGCATTCGGCAACCCGAACCCGCTGTCGTTCATGCGTCTCGTCCCTCATCAGGAAGCACCTACATCGCTCTGCTGGTCGTTCTCCAACAGAAGCGCCCTCGTACGCGTCCCGCTCGGATGGATCAACAACGGAAAAGACATGGTCGCCAACTGCAACCCGCTCGAGAAGAACTCAGGCCGCGACTTCAGCGACAAGCAGACGTTCGAGTGGCGCGCCTCCGACGGCTGCGCCGACATGTACCTCCTCATGGCAGCACTCTGCGCCGCAGCCCGCTACGGCATGGAATGCCCCGACGCACTCGCAGTCGCCGAAAAGACATATGTCGGACTCGGTGTCAATATACATGACGACAAAAACAAGAAAGTCGCAGCAGCACTCGAACAACTCCCGGATTCATGCGTCAGAGCAGCCGAAGAACTCGAGAAAGACCGCGAGATATACAC
>JAKSMZ010000128.1 GCA_024400355.1 Bacteroidales bacterium | reverse complement strand
CGCAACAAACGGATTATCAGGAGTTTGCGAAGCATCGACCGACATCTTGTAAACATCCATAGTGCCGTAGCCGCCGTTAAGATAATATAGTGTCTCCCCCGCCCCGTCGATGGCGAGCCCGTCGGGATAATCGGTCCCGGCGTTGAAATCGAAACGTTTAACAATCTGACACTTAGCAGCATCATTAGCATCAATGCAAACCAAAGCCGGATCCTGTTCCCCCGGATTGTAGCCGCCGCTGCAAAGCACCCAGATGTTGTCGTTCTTGTCAACGACCATCGCGTTGGGTTCCTGCGGGACATCAATGGTTTCGACAAGTGTATTCGTCTTCATATCAATCACTTGCACCGAATTATTTGATGAATTAGGTACATAATAATTCGACCAGTTTGAAACGAAAAGCTCGTCGCCGACTCTCACCATCGCCTCCGTTGAATTGCCAGTCTCGATAAACTGTATGTGTTCCATCTTTTCAAGGTCAATCAGCCAAAGGCCATCGCGTTGAAGGTCAGACACATACGCCGTGCCGTCACCTACCGAGAAAATGTTTCGCGGCGATGTAAAGCCTTCGAGTTTCGCCTGAAACTTCAAGGTTTCCGCATCAACTTTATAGATGTACTTGCTGCCGTTCACAACGATGTAAAGACTTCCGTTGTAAAGTGCCAACGACTGTCCGACATCGCCGATTGGCGAGCCGTTCGCCTTGAAAAACAAGTTGTTACCAACCGTATCAGCCTCCTTGTCATAATAAGAAAGCGATGAATTAGCGTAAGTGAAAGTGCCTTCATTGAGAATGAAAACGCCTTTTGTCTCACTTGAAATCGGCGTCACTGGTGCTGTGACATCTTGGGGGTTTTCTTTTTTGCACGAAGCGGTTGCAATCATCAGTATTGCAACGATGATAAAATGTAGTTTCTTCATAGTTTAAAATTTAAGCTGACCTCATAACTCCTGCCAGGCATAGCGCGCCATAAAATTGCCTGATAGTCCTTATCAGTCAAGTTGTTAATTTTCAATTCAATATCTAATTTCCAAAAATGTTTTCCCATCGAAACATGATGCAATGCATAAGGCATCAGCCTGAAACCATAAAACTCATTGTCGTTCATCGAAGTCTTTCTCTCTCCAGTGTATTCCAGTGTGTAAGACAGACTCCAGCCTCTCCAACTGACGTCAGCGAAGGCGTTTGCGTGATGCAACGGAATATAAATCAATTGTTTATCGTTCTCATCGGTAGTATGGCTGTAAACATAATTCCCTGAAACCGAGAAGTTCCAACGCTCGAGTTTGTAATTCAGTTTCAAATGAATCTCAGCGCCGTATGCCGTCACCGTTGAGACATTTTCAGGCACCCAATAACGGTAGCTCGTCGGTTTCCACTGAATCCAGTCCGACACCTGCGAGTAATACGCCCCCACCTGGCTTTCAACGGAGAGGCGTTCAAACGTGCGTGTGAAATTCAGGTTCCCGTCAACGGTCTTTCCATCCTCAGGCTTGAGGTCGGGGTTGCCGCCAGGGTTCCAATAGAGGTCGTTCAAACTCGGGTTTCTGTAGTTGTGGCTGTAACCCGCGCTGATTTTCAAGCCTTTAAGATAAGCGCACGAATAAGACACCGTTGCCGTCGGAAAAAAGCCAGCCGACTTACTGTCAACGATGTCATTACGTAAGGTGACACGCAAGTCAATGTTTTTCAATACGTTGCCACTCAAGGCCGCGTAAGTCGAAAACACATCGCGTTTTTTCTCGCCGTCATAGTCGTTCGACTTCACCTGCTCATGGTCCCACTGAATCTTAGCATTTATCTTCCACGAGCGGAACAGATTCTGCTCGACATCTGCGATTTGGTGAAAGACATTCGCGGTATTCTTCGAGTCGGTCGTAGTCACCGGAGTACCGATGTCGGTGAACGTATTCAACACATAATGTTGATTTTCAAAGAAATACGATGACTTAACCTCTATTTTTCCGGTATTCCAATAATTTTTGAACGAGATATAATTCCGCGAGAAATCATTGTCGGTATATTCAACAGTGTTGTCATTTCCGACATTCGGCATGATTTGCGGGCAGTTACGATGGCTTTTTTGGTTCCACGACACAATGGTTATCAACGAGTTGCCAAACCGCCACTGATATTCAGGCATCATGCCGTAATCGGTATAATCCGCGTTTTTCTGTTTCATCTTCTGATGCGGAATGACACCTATGTTATTATAGGTAAAGTCATTGTCGCTTGACGCGCGGTAAGCTTTAACCCTCAGCAGATGGTTTGCCCATGAGTAACCTAAGGTGGCGTAACTGCCGAGGGTGTTAAAGCTGCCGTATGTTTGTTTCAGATTAACTATCAATCCTTTACAGAAATATTCATCATTGGAGATACTGACCACGCCGCCAAGCCCGCCGCTGTTTACGGACGTCCCTGCGCCCCATTTCAATGAAATCTGGTCGGTCATGAAGACTGGTATCGTGCTGAAATCGACCTGACCGAGTGACGGTGCGTTGAGCTGGAAACCGTTCCACAGCACGAGAGTGTGACTTGCCGTTGTGCCTCTGAATGAAGCAGTTGCGATGCCGCCGGGGCCGTAAGTCTTGATGAAGACAGGGCTGTGTTGTATCAGGAGCTGCGACATCGGCACCGAGCTGAGACGGTTTATGACAGAGGTGTCCATCCGGCGCCCCATCGTTGTCTCAAGCTCGTTGCTCCTTATCGCAACAGCCTTGACCTCAACGCTTTGCAGCATGATGGTATCCTGCGCCGAAGCGAAAAACGCCATCGCGAAAAACATAAGCAATATCAGACACTTTCTCATATCCACGTTCAAAAGTTTGCTCGGGAAAGATGTCATCGAAGGGATTCCACGACTGACTCTTGTCCCGAAAGTCATTGTTTGTCTTTGATTTATGGCAGGTCTTCTGACTTACTCCTTACGTTTGCGTCTTCCCATTCATTGAGGATGAACAGTGACTGTTGCAAACGCTGCGAGAGCTTACAGCAGCGGGAACTGTCCGGGATTCTCACCCGATTCCCTATTGAGTCCTT
>JAKSMZ010000127.1 GCA_024400355.1 Bacteroidales bacterium | reverse complement strand
TTTGACACCGATGATATGTTTGAAGGGAAATATCACATCTCCGTTCAGGATTTCTTCGACAAATACGGAGAAGATTATTTCCGGAAATTTGAGTCGGACATTTTGAGGAAAACAGGTGAGCTTCATAATGCAGTCATCTCGACAGGTGGCGGCACGCCTTGCTTTTTCGACAATATGCAATGGATGAACGAAAACGGCGTTACGGTTTTCGTGAAGATAAGCCCGATGACGGCAGCCAACCGGCTCCTGACCGCGCGAAGAAAACGTCCGCTGATTAATGGAAAGACAGAGGAAGAATTAAGGCAATATGTTGAAAACCATTATGTTTCGCGCCTGAAATACTATGAACAGGCGATGTTTACCGTCAAGGGTGAAAGCGTTGATATGGATGAGATATTGGAAATGATAAGATGACAAATCTTTTTGTTGTATATTCAGAAAAATGTTATCTTTGCGGCGATTTAATTAAAATTTTAAACGTATGAAAAAAGTATTGTTATTTGCAATTGCGGCATTGGTTGCGATGCCATCGTTCGGGCAATCCAAAAAGGTGAAAACAGCGGAAACCGTTGAAATACAGCAGACTTCTGCTAAAAAAGACACAGAGAAAAAAACAATCAAGAGGAAGGTGGCCATCGGCAGATTCTCCAATGAGACGCAGTACGGCAAGGGTGTTTTTTACGATAAGAACAACGACCCGATGAGAAAACAAGGCCTTGACATCTTGTCAGCCAAACTGCAGCAGTCGGGCAAGTTCATCCTTCTTGAAAGGGAAGACCTCGATGTCTTGGTGAAAGAAGCCGGTGCTGACATGCAGAAAATCGGTGCTGACTACATCATCCTCGGCTCAATCACGGAGTTCGGAAGAAAGAACGAAGGACAGCAAAAAGTTTTTTCATCGACAAAGACTCAGGTCGTTGAAGCAGGTGTGAGCATCCGTATTGTGGAGACAGCTTCGGGTCTCATCATCTATTCCGGCGAAGCCAAAGGTCTTGCCGAGACGACGACGAAGGAGGTGATGGGCATCGGCGGAACAGCAGGCTATGACGCCACCCTCAGCGACAAGGCAATTTCGGCGGCTCTTTCACAACTCGTTGAAAACATCATCAACGAATGCACCGACAGTCCGTGGCGCTCGTATATCCTTGACATTGACGAGGACGGCAACTACATCATCTCAGGCGGCGCGTCACAAGGCTTGACGGCTGGTGACAAATTCAACGTCTATTCAAAAGGCAAAATGGTCAAGAACCCACAGTCGGGAATGAATGTCGAACTCCCTGGCAAGAAAATCGGAACCGTGACAGTAGTTGCGACATTGCCTGACACAAAACCTGAAAATGAAATTTCCCTGTGCAAATATGAGGGCGAAAATCTTGACAGAGAGAAACTTCTTGAAAAATATTACATTTTAAATGATTAAGCCATGAAGAAATTTTTTGTAATTGCAATTGTAACAATGTTCCTTTCCAGCTGTGGCGTTGGAACATATTCATATTCATCGGGTTTGGAAAACAAATGCGGACTCTCTTTCGTTGCAGAAAAAGAAGTGCCGCTGAATGTTACTGTCGATGATCAGAGTTATGACATCAACGCTGTCAAACTGAAAAAGTACAGGACCGACAGAAAGATAAAACAGACGACGCAGAACACAATCGCTTTAGAGCCTGGCAAACACGAGATTAAGGTTGTGATGAACGGCAGCGAAGTGCTGTCAAAGACGATATTCGTGTCTGGCAATGAGGCAAAAATAATCGAGTTATGAGAAGAAGTTTCTTGACGTTTGCGTTTGTTCTGTCAGTTCTGGCATTGGGATCCTGTACCACTAACCAGTCGCTTTACAGTTGGGGCGGCAGGGCAAACGACACGTCAAAGTATGAGGAATACGCATACAGACATTACAAGTCGCAGTCGCCTGAAGCGTTATGCGGTCTTTTCGTGACATACGAAAAGATGATTAACACGCCGGGCGGAGAGCGAATGGTGCCGCCACCAGGGATATGTGCCGAATATGGCTATATGCTCCTCAATCCCGATGCCGTAAAGGTGTTCACGGAGACTGCCACCGACAAGCAGAAAGCTGCGGTTGTCAGGACAGACTATGTCGAATACGGCGTCGAGTTGCTGGAACGCGAGATTAAATACTACCCTGAGGCGAAAAAATTCATCGAACCGATTATTAAACGTATCAAACACCAGGATTAGTCATGAGGAAATCATTATATGTCATGGTGCTGGCAGTGGTCGCGCTCGTAGCGACATCGTGCAGCACAACGAAAATCACAAAGGGAATGCAGTACTCCAAGTTGTACGATGAAAAACCTGTGGTGTTGCTGATAATGCCGCCAATCAATAATACAACGAATGTTGAGGCGAAGGACTTGTTTTTCACCTCGGTGAGTGAGCCGTTGGCGGAAGCTGGATATTATGTGTTACCTCCCCTCATGGCAATGGATGTGCTTCGCAATGAAAGCGCATACGATGCAGAGCTTTTCATCGACGCACCGTTAGGACAGTTTAAGGAATATTTCGGTGCCGATGCCGTGGTGTTTTCGGTGATAGACTCGTGGAAGAAAGTGGTCACAGGCATCAATACGAAGATAACTTACATCGTGAAATCCACAAGTACCAACGAGGTACTTTTTGAGAGGACCTGCAACCTCACGCTTGACTATACGGGCAACAACACCTCAGGCGGGTTGCTTGGTGCGCTCATCGATGTGGCCGTGGCTGCCATAGAGACGGCTGCCACAGACCATATCAAGGCGGCGCGGCTTGCCAATGAATTTATCTTCAAAGACATTCCCGTTGGGAAATACCATCCGCGATATATGCAGGATATGGAAGACGAAGCTCAACCGAAAGTGGTGTCCAGGACTGTCAAAGGCTGACCAACTGTCAGACAGTGTTAAATTAAAAAAGACCGCAAGATACGTCATGCGGCCTTTTATATTTTACAAACACCACTCTCAACTCTCCACCCTCAACTCTAACAACACCACATTCTCAACGTGTTGCGTGTGCGGGAACATATCGACAGGCTGCACCGCCCTGACGGAATAAAGGTCGTTGAGAAGTTGCAGGTCGCGGGCTTGCGTGGCGGGGTTGCAGCTGACGTAAACGATCTTC
>JAKSMZ010000126.1 GCA_024400355.1 Bacteroidales bacterium | reverse complement strand
TAGTGACGGTCTGAATCCATGCCCATGATGATGGCGCGGCGGCCCTGAAGGTCGGTGTTGACAGCACCCATCATGTCTTCCGGCATACGGACTGTGAGGTCATAGATAGGTTCCATGATCTTCGGGCCTGCGTTCTTGAATGCTGCTGAGAATGCCATACGGCCTGCAATCTTGAATGCCATTTCGTTTGAATCGACCGGGTGCATCTTACCATCATAGACATAGACGATGATGTCGCGTGCGTATGAGCCTGTGAGCGGACCTTCTTCGAGACGCTCATTGATACCTTTGAGGATTGCCGGCATGAAGCGGGCATCGATGGCACCACCGACGACGCAGTTCTTGAAGATGAGCTTGCCGCCCCACTGGAGGTCATATTCCTGAGTGTCACGGACCTGGAGGTCTGTCGGATCGGTGTAGCCTTCATAATATGGAGCAAGTCTCAAATGCACTTCACCGAACTGGCCTGAACCGCCTGACTGTTTCTTGTGACGGTAGTCGGCGTTTGCTGACTTTGTGATTGTTTCACGATACGGGATCTTTGGTGATGCAAATTCGACGGCAATCTTATGGACATTGTCGAGGTACCACTTGATTGTGTTGAGGTGATACTCACCCTGGCACTGAAGGATGTTCTGTTTCAGCTCACGTGACATTGATGTGAGAATGGTCGGGTCGGTCTTGTGCATATCGTTGAGGATACTGCCGAGCTTTTCATCTTCCTGTGAGTTGACAGCCTTGATTGCTATTGAGAATATTGGTGTCGGGAACTTGATTGCCGGGAATGCTGCTTCTGCTGCCTTTGCATCGACGAGTGTGTCGTTGACGCGGACATCTTTCAACTTGATTGTCGAGATGATGTCGCCTGCGCAGGCTTTCTCGACACGCTCACGTGTCTTGCCGTTTGAAACGAGGATCTGTGAGATACGTTCCTTGTTGCCGGTACGTGGATTGACGAGGTCTTGCGCCTCAACGACTGAACCGCCGTAGATACGTGCCATAGCAACATCGCCGACATTCTGTTCGTTTGAAACCTTGAAGAAGAACATTGCTGTCGGTTCTTCAACATTGTTATGGAATTCCGTGCCGTTTTCAGCTACGACAGGAGCGACGTGCGCCGGTGACGGGCAAGCGTTGATGATGAATTCGAGGAGACGTGTCACGCCGACACCGCCTTTTGCCGCGCCACAGATGACAGGGAAGAGTTCACGTTTGGCGATACCCATGCGGATACCTGCTTCCATGTCTTCTTCTGAGAGTGTGCCTTCGTCGAAGAACTTCTCCATGAGAGCGTCGTCGCCTTCAGCTGCGTGCTCGATGAGTTCGTTGTGCAACTCTTCAGCCTTGTCAGCAAGGTTGGCAGGGATGTCCTGAATTTCAGGAGCGCCGTTGCCGTTCTTGAAGACAAGCATCTTCTTCATGATGAGGTCGATGACTGCGTTGAAGCCCTCGCCTGTGTTCACCGGGAACTGCACCGGAGCGACTTTTTCGCCGAAATATTCCTTCAGCTGATGGATTGCATCATCGAAGTTGGCGTTATTGTGGTCGAGCTGGTTCATGAAAAACACGACAGGCTTGTTTGTGTTGGCAGCGTGTTTCCATGCGTTTTCCGATGTGGCTTCAACACCTGACTGCGCATTGACAGTGAAAACTGCTGTGTCAACAGCACTCAGACATGCGACGGTGTCACCGGAGAAATCGCTAAAGCCAGGAGTGTCTAAGATATTGATTTTCTTGTCATTATAGATAGTATATAACAAGCTGGCGTTTACAGAGATACCGCGTTCCATTTCGATTGGACGGTAGTCTGACACTGTGTTTTTGCTTTCAGTAGCGCCTTTTCTGTTGATGAGCTTGCCTTCGAAAACCATGTTTTCGGCAAGTGTAGTCTTTCCGGATTTAGCAGCTCCTATGAGAGCGATGTTCCGAATTTCGTCTGTCTGGAATACCTTCATTTTTTATTTTTTATTGTCTGATTATTATTATTTTTGAAATTTGGGGGCAAAAGTACGAAAAATAATCCAAAGTTTTTCAATTATTTGCTATTATTTTTCAACATGGGAAACTTCTCATAAATCGCGTTCCATCTGCCTTCGTCCATCTTGGCACCGATGACCTGTATGATGCTTTCGGCGAGGCAGTTGCCGAGTTCGCCACACTGTCTGAGGTTCAGTCCGTTGATGAGACCTGCCATGAAGCCCGCGGCATACATGTCGCCGGCGCCTGTGGTGTCGATGACATTGACTTTGTTGCAGCCGATCTGTACCTTTTCGCCACCGCGCCTGATGAGTGAGCCTCGTTTTCCGATTTTCACGACAGCGATTTCGCAACTCTTCGCGATAAATTCGAGTGATTCTTCCGGCGTGCTGTCTGTCAGGCTCTTGGCCTCTTCCTCATTGGCAAATACGATGTCGATTTGCGGCAGTATCTCGAGCAGGAAGTCGCGGTTTGCCTCAACGACATTATATGACGCCAAGTCGATGGCGACCTTGCAGCCAGCTTCCTTCGCGAGCTTGATGGCAGCTCTGACAAGTGGCTGGTTTGCAATGAGATATCCTTCAATATAACAGTAATCCCATCCGGCAAAAAGTTCTTTGCCGAGCATTTCAGCGGTCAGCTCGACAGCTGCTCCGAGGTGTGTCGCAAAGGTGCGCTCTCCGTCGGGCGAGATGATTGCACGCGCTGTGCCCGTCGGCGTATCACGGTGATACATATATGGCTGCACCCCGACTTCCTTCATCGCGTCCTCAAAGAAACGCCCCATCTTGTCGTTGCCGGTCGAGGATATGAAACCCGTCTTGATGCCACATTTCGCAAGTCCGTGGATCGTATTCGCGGCAGAGCCACCAGGTGCCATGGAGTTTTCAAACTGTTCAACCGCTACCCCGACATGAGCCGAGGTGCTCGCCTCAACAAGCTGCATCGAGCCTTTTGGAAGTCTTAAATCGTTGAGAATGTTGTCATTATCTATTCGTGTAAGAATATCAACGAGGGCATTGCCTATGCCGATTACTGATTTTTTCATAATATGAACTTAAAAAACAAAAAGAATGAACACCATTGGTATCCATCCCTTTCAATTAATAACATGAAACATAAAAAAATTACATTTTGTAATCTCTCTTTGCGCCCCCTTCAGGACTTGAACCTGAGACCCCCTGATTAACAGTCAGATGCTC
>JAKSMZ010000125.1 GCA_024400355.1 Bacteroidales bacterium | reverse complement strand
TCAATCTGTTTCTTCACCTTGTGCAGTTTCCTGAAACTCCTGCCCTGTTCGAAGACATTGTATTGGTCGAAAAAGACGATTACCGCCGCGAATATTAATGTTGCAATGATGTATTTATTCGAAAGTTTCTTCAGTATCTCCTTGTATTTCATAACTTTAATTTAATCCAAAACGAGTGCAAAAGTAATGTTTTTTCAGGAAATGATAACGGGAATTTTCAAAAGTTATCAACAATAAAAAAATCTCGTTGGCAGACTCTCGCAATTTTAAAGTTTTTTGTATTTTTGCGTGTTTAAAATTAAAAAATGAAAGAGACAGTACTCAGCGGCATCAGGCCGACAGGAAATTTACACCTTGGCAACTATTTCGGTGCGGTGAAGAACTTCATCCGCCTTCAGGATAACTACAACTGCTATTTTTTCATAGCTGACTATCATTCACTTACGACGCATCCGCATCCCGATGACCTTCACGGAAGGGTTCGTCAGATCTTGGTCGAATACCTTGCAGCGGGCGTCGATCCGGAGAAGGCGACGCTGTACGTGCAGAGCGACGTGCCGGAAGTGCTGGAGCTTTATCTTTTCCTGAACATGAATGCTTACATCGGTGAGCTTGAACGTGTTACGACATTCAAGGAGAAGGTCCGCAAGCAGCCCGACAACGTCAACGCCGGCCTCCTCACCTACCCGACCCTCATGGCCGCCGACATCCTCATCCACCGCTCAAACTACGTGCCCGTCGGCAAAGACCAGGAGCAGAACCTCGAGAAAGCCCGCGACTTCGCAGGACGTTTCAACAACATCTACGGCGTGGAGTATTTCCCGATACCTCAAGCATTTAACTTTGGGAACCAGTTGGTTAAAGTGCCGGGCCTCGACGGTAACGGCAAGATGGGAAAGAGCGAAGGCGAAGGCAACGCCATCTTCTTAGCCGAAGACGACGCCTCAATCCGCAAGAAAGTGATGCGCGCCAAGACCGACAGCGGCCCGACTGAGATGAACCAGGAGAAGCCGGAAGCCATACAGAACCTCTTCCAGCTCATGAGCATCGTCTCGACACCCGACACCGTGAAATTCTTCGATGACGCTTACAACAACATGGCGATCCGCTACGGCGACATGAAGAAACAACTCGCCGAAGACATGATCAAATTCGTCACCCCGATACGCGAACGCATCCGCGAAATCGACGCCAACGACGACTATATTAATAAGGTGGCACGCATGGGCGCCGAGAAAGCCCGCGAAAGCGCAGCCAAGACAGTGAAGGAAGTCAGGGAAATAATCGGCTTCAAACCATTCTGACTTTCAAACTTTACAAACTTTATAACTTTATAAACTTTCTAACTCTATGATAAGTCACGAGAAGGTTCCGGAGCGTGCAGTGCTCGTCGCCGTCAGCACCTACGAGCAGAACAGAGAGAGAACCGAGGAATACCTCGACGAGTTGGAGTTTCTTTTAGAGACGGCTGGCGGAGTCACCGTTGGACGTTTCATCCAGCCGCTCGACCGGCCCAACAGCGTGACATATCTCGGTTCCGGAAAACTCGAAGAGCTGCATCAGTACATCAAGGCGGAGAACATCGACATGGCCATCTTCGACGATGAGCTGAGCGCAACGCAGATACGCAACCTTGAGAAAGAACTCGAATGCCGCATCTTAGACAGAACCAACCTCATCTTGGACATCTTTGCCAAGAACGCAAAGACCGCATACGCCAAGACGCAGGTGGAACTCGCTCAATATCAATACATGCTCCCACGCCTGACGCGAATGTGGACGCACCTTGAACGTCAGCGCGGCGGCATCGGAATGCGCGGCCCGGGTGAGACACAGATCGAGACCGACCGTAAGATCATCCGCGACAAAATCGCACTGCTGAAAGAGAAACTCAAAGAGATCGACATGCAGAAGTCGGTGCAGCGCAAGAACCGCCAGCAACTCGTGCGCGTCGCATTAGTCGGCTACACCAATGTAGGCAAGTCAACGATAATGAACATGTTAAGCAAGAGCGACGTGTTTGCCGAAAACAAACTCTTCGCCACTTTGGACACAACGGTCAGGAAAGTCGTCATCGACAACCTGCCGTTCCTGCTGTCAGACACCGTCGGTTTCATCCGCAAGCTGCCGACACAGCTCATCGAGTCGTTCAAGTCAACACTCGATGAGGTGAGAGAGTCGGACATACTGCTTCACGTCGTTGACATCTCGCACCCCGACTTCGAGTCGCAGATTGAGACGGTGAGCCAGACGCTGAGTGAGATTGGCGCAGGCGACAAGAAAGTCATCATGATTTTCAACAAGATAGACGCATATCAGCACGAAGTGAAAGAAGAAGACGACCTCACTCCGGCGACGAAACGCAACTACACGCTCGACGACTGGAAGAAGACATGGATGGCGAAAGGCAACCCCTGCATCTTCATCTCGGCGAAAGACAGAGAAAACTATCAGGAGTTCAGGGACATGCTTTACCATGAAATCAAAGACATGCACGCCCTGAAATATCCTTTCGACAACTTCCTTTATTAATAACGGTTATGATAATCAACACACATTGCCACATTTATGATGAAGCCTTCGATGCCGACCGCGAAGAAGCCTTCCAGCGCGCACTCGACGCCGGTGTGGGAATGTTGCTGCTTCCAAACACCGACGAGCTTTCGATAAGACCTTTGATGGATTTTTACGAGAGACATCCCGAAAACACGAGGGTGATGATGGGGCTTCACCCCGAATCGGTGAAAGAAGACTACGTGAGACACCTCGGAGTAATCGAGAACACTCTCAACACTCAACTCTCAACACTCAAATCCGACTTGGTCGGAATCGGCGAAATCGGTTTGGATTTCTATTGGGACAGAACCTTTGAGAAACAACAGATTGATGTTCTGCACGAGCAGTTGAAATGGGCGAAAGACCTCAATCTTCCGGTTTCCATTCACACGAGAAACGCGTTTCCGGAGATGTTCAAGGTCATCGACAGCGAGCAGGACGGACGCTTGAGAGGCGTGATGCACTGTTTCAACGGGACGCTCGATGAGGCGAAGACCGCGTTGTCGTACGGGCTCGCGCTCGGCATCGGCGGAGTGATAACATATAAAAACTGTTTCGTGAGAGATTTCCTGAACGAGATACCTCTGGAATCAATCGTTCTGGAGACCGATGACCCGTATCTGCCGCCCGTGCCGTATCG
>JAKSMZ010000124.1 GCA_024400355.1 Bacteroidales bacterium | reverse complement strand
ATTTTGTCTGTGTTCCGTATTCCAATACAAAACAGGACACAAAAAAAGCGCGAAACTCAATTTGCGTATAAATCTCCGTTCTTAATTTCCTTTTTTCTGCAGACATAGTTCAGGACATTCGGCGATTGCCTTCAAGATGTTTCGGGCGAAATTGATATAAAAATTCATCGATTTCGCCCGAAAAATGTTTTTGTAAGGCGAACATGGTCGGGGTTATCGACGGGTCTCTTGAAGATCAGTGGTTGCTCATCAGTGTCGCAGAATACGCACCACTGCGGACACAGACTTCATACAATTTATCAAATATGATTAATAAAAAAATCCCGCTCCGGTTTGATCCGGAACGGAATTTTCTCTGATAATATTCTTGCACTAAGTGCGCACCGGCTACATGTTCTCTTCGGCCTGACGCAGCTTCTGTACGTAGATGGCCTTCTGCATCTGCTCACGTTTGATGACAGATGGCTTCGTGAATTTCTGGCGGTTGCGTAATTCTTTCACAACACCGGTTTTCTCGTACTTTCTCTTGTAGCGCTTCAGGGCGCGGTCGATGCTTTCACCGTCTTTTACAGGAATAATGATCATTTTAAATACTCTCTCTTTCTTTTAATTGTTAAACCAAAAAACTTGCTTATTTTAAGCGGGTGCAAAAGTACGACATTTTTCTTTACACCCGCATTAATTTTTCAATTATTTTTCGAGCAGATGTCTGAACAGGAAATTGTCGATCTTCGTGAACAGGTGCATCCTGCATTCGCCGTCGCCGAACTCCTCGTAGCCGCCGTAAATGCCGTGGTTCTTGTTGGGGTAAATCATCAGGTCGAACTGCACGTTGTTGGCAATCATCGACTTGATAAGCTCCATCGCATTCTGGTAATGGACGTTGTCGTCACCGCTGCCGTGGCAGAGCAGGTAGTTGCCCTTGATCAGCGCGGTGTTGCTCACCGGCGAGTTGTCGTCGTAGCCCGTCGGGTTCTCCTGCGGCGTGCGCATGTAACGCTCGGTATATACGTTGTCGTAGAATCTCCAGTTCGTCACCGGCGCTACAGAGACTGCGGTGCTGATGACATCGGCTCCCTTGGTGATGCCGTTGGCAGCCATGAAACCGCCGTAGCTCCAGCCGTAGATGGCAATCTTGTTGGGGTTGACGTATGGCTGCTTCGCCATGTATTTCGCCAGCGTTATCATGTCTTCGGTCTCGTATTTTCCGAGTTCGAGGTAAGTCATCTTCTTGAACTCCTGGCCCTGCGCCCCGCTACCTCTGTTGTTGATTGAGACGGAGATGATTCCGCGCTGCGCGAGAAGCTGCATCCAGTCCCAGTCGCTGTGGTCCCACTGGTTCATGACGGTCTGATGACCCGGGCCGCCATAGACGTAAATCAAGACAGGATATTTCTTGTTTGCGTCGAAATCGGGTGGGAGGATCTGCCAGCCGTCGATTTCAACGGTCGAGCTGTCGGGCATGATAAAGGCCGGGTCGCTGATTTTTATGAATTGTTTGTCGCTGATATTGTATGCGTTAAGTCTTTCCAAAAGTTCGTGGTTGTCTTCAAGAACCCTCATCAGTTTTCCTTTATTTGTATAAAGTTCATAAAGATAAGGCTGTGTCGCGGTTGAGTTTATGTTGATAAGATATTTGAAGGAATTGTTGAAACGGGCGTTGTTTGTTCCTACCTTATTAATAATAGTCCTCATCGAGCCTTTCATGTTCACCGCATAAATCTGACGCTCGATAGGGGAGTTCTTCGCCGCCTGGAAATAGATCTCCTTGCCGTCGAAGCCGTAAATCCTTGTGACGTCCCAGTCGCCTGAAGTGAGGGCCTTGCTTTCGGAGCCGTCGAGCTTGCACATATAGATGTGGTTGTACCCCGATGTTTCGCTTGTCATGAGGAACGACTTCCCGTCTTCAAGGAAAGTCCAGTCGTCGGTGATGTCGATATAATAGGGGTTTGTCTCATCATAGAAAACGTGTGTCTCGCCCGTCGTTGCGTCGGCGGCGAGGATTTCGAGATGGTTCTGATGGCGGTTAAGCCTTTGAATTGCAAGGACATTCTCGTTCTTCGTCCATTTCATTCTCGGAAGATAGATGTCCGTCTCCTCTCCGGTGTCCATCTTTATCGTCTTGCCGCTTTCGAGGTCATATACATAAACTTCGACTGTTGAATTGTCTTCGCCGGCTTTTGGATATTTGAAGCTGTACCAGTCGGGGTAAGCCGGTTCGAGGCCGATGAACTCCTCCATCTGAAACTCCTTCACATTCGACTCATCGAATTTGTAGAAAGCGATTTTCCTGCTGTCGGGCGACCAGAAATAACCGAGCGAGAAGCTGAATTCCTCTTCATAGACCCAGTCGGGAGCACCATTAATAATATGGTTATAGAGACCGTCGCTGGTGAACTGCGTCTCGGTTCCCGAAGCGAGGTCTTTTATGAACAGGTTATTGTCGCGCATGAAAGCTACTTTCGCGGCATCGGGCGAGAAAGTGGCGAGACGCTGGCTTCCGTTTGTCGAGAGCGGTTCCAGCGTTTTCGTTGCGAGGTCATAGACGAAATAATCGGCGGTGAACGAGTGACGGTAGATGTAATTCACGTTTGTGAGGAACAGAACCTTCGACTCATCGTCGCTCAAAGTATAGTTGTAAGGGCGGATCGCTTCGTTCTCGCCTTCAGGGATCAGTTCGGAAAAGCGGAACAGGGTGCTGACCTTTTTGCCGGTTTTATAATCATAAATATTGAATTCTCCGTTCTCAATGGTGCCGTATGAGTTGCCATCTTGCATCGGATTCATGCCTTTCACGCCTTTAGCCTGGAATGTCGGTACCTCATAAATGTCGGAAAGTTCGAAATTTTTCTTCTCTTGAGCGTTGGTTGTCATGTTAAAGACAATCATTAACGCGGTGATTAATAAGTATTTAATTCTTCTCATAGTTTTATGATTTTGAAAACTCAAAGATAGGAAAAAATTTTTTACAAAAAATGTTGCACGTATAATTTTTTGTTGTACTTTTGCACTCGCAATCGGGACGGTAGCTCAGTTGGTTTAGAGCGCATGCTTGACAGGCATGAGGTCACAAGTTCGATCCTTGTTCGCCCCACACGAAACGCCTTAGGGCGTTTTTTCGTAAACGGAGGGACGTTAGCCCAGTTGGTTTAGAGCGCTGCCTTCACACGGCAGAGGTCACTGGTTCGAGTCCAGTACGACCCAC
>JAKSMZ010000123.1 GCA_024400355.1 Bacteroidales bacterium | reverse complement strand
CGCCCCTGCTAAGGGTGTAGGTCGGATTTAACCCGGCGCGAGAGTTCAAATCTCTCCTTCTCCGCCACGAAAAAAGGACACCATTCGGTGTCCTTTTTTCGCGTCGGGAGAGATTTGAACTCGAGTGCCGGCTTGCCGGCGCGGGCATGGAGCGCGACCGCCGCCGGTGGCGGATGCAGGGAGCGCGACATGGCGCAGCGGTCGGAATTTGGCGACGGCAGTCCCCTGCCGAGCCGAAAATTCCGGGCACCGCAAGCCGGGCAAATCTCTCCTTCTCCGCCACGAAAAAAGTTACTTTTGTCTACCCACACGGGTTGATAAGGATGTTTTTTGAGAATGGATTTGGAGTAGTCCTGAAAAGGGCTACTCCTTTTCCGTTTAATATGGCTTTACGCATTCTTTTTGTCTGCGTACTGTTCCATTTGTTCCTGTAATTCTTCTTCGGTCGGCATAGAAAACATACCGATAGCCGTGAAATATATATCCACCTTGACATGGCAGTGACCGTCGTACTTGTCGTTGTTATGAACTTCTATGCGTTTAATGAGTGTGTTCAGGATTTCCGGAGTCAGTTCTTTCATCTCAGAATATTCCCTGATTCCCTTCATAAACATCCTCATATCAACGGTGTACTGTTCCGCCTTGACAAGCTGTTCTTCGGCAGATGCTACGGCGGCTTTCAGTGCTTTCTGCTCTGCCTCATATCCGGCGACGATCGTCATATAACGGTCATCATCCAATTTCCCGTCGGCGTTGGCTTCAAATGCCTGTAAGATTTTGCGGTCGATTTCTTTGATTCTCTTGTTATCGTTGAGTATTGTTGCGTTCAAAACCTGAATGTCATTTTCACGACCGGCGCTGTTCCGTTTTTCCACGATAGACATAAAGGTGTGCTCATAGCACCGTACAAAATCGGAAATGTCACTGACGGCTTCTCTTACGATTTTGTCCAACACAACATTCCGGATATAATGAATCTGACACTTTCCGCGACCGGATTTGTAGTTGTAGCAACGGAAGAATTCCTGATCCTCCCGCAGGCTTTTCGCCGCACAAAAGTGGAGTTTGGCACCACAGTCGGCGCAGAACACAAGACCGCTGAAAAGACTTGTCCGATTTGTTGCCGTTCCTCGCCGTTTGTTCTGCCGTAACTCCTGCACCCGTTCCCAAACATTTTCAGGAATGATCGGCTCCTGCATATTCGGGATGACCTGTTGTTCATCCGTAGGGTTATAGATGATTTTGTGAACCTTGTAGCTTACTGTTGTTGTCATGAAGTTGACGGCGCATCCGGTATACTGACGGTTGGCAAGAATGCTGTTCACCGTTGTCTCCGACCACATAAACGGTTTCGGTGGGAGTTTGCTCCTTGTCGGTCTGTCGATGGAATGGTAATACTCCGTCGGCGTCATGATTTGTTCCTTTTCCAAAATCCTTGCAATTTTGCAGGGACCTTTTCCTTCCAGACAAAGGTCATAGATTTTACGCACGACCTCCGCCGCAGGTTCATCAATCAACCAGTGATCCTCGTCATCGGGGTTCTTTTTGTATCCGAACGGAACGGAGGCAGAAACTCGTTTGCCGTTTTCCGCTTTCATACGGTTGACCGCACGGATTTTCTTGGAGGTCTGTGCCGCATACCATTCATTGAAGATGTTGTGAAACGGCATCATTTCCGCACCGGTATTCTGATCGGTATCAACATTTTCCTGAATGGCGATGAACCGAATACCGAGCGTAGGATACTTGATTTCAAGATACTGTCCTGCCTCCAGATAGTTTCTGCCGAAACGGGAAAGGTCTTTTACGATGACTGTGTCAATTTCGCCGTTTTCGATCATTTCTTCCATACGCATAAAATCAGGTCTTTCAAAGGTCGTGCCGGAAACGCCGTCGTCCACGAAAAACATGGTATTCGTATAACCGTTTCGCTTTGCGTAGTCAAGAAGCATCTTCTTCTGGTTGGTGATGGAATTTGACTCGTCCTCTATCTGATGCTTTTTCTTCTTTGTCTTTTCATCGGGCAGATCGTCCTGCGACAGACGGCAATATAGTGCCGTGATTTTATTTTCCTGCCCGTTTATTATTGCTGTTGTCATTTTGTTTTAATCTCCTTTCAGACAACCGGGCATAGCAAAGGCAACTATACTTTACTATGCCCGGAGTAATTTATCAATTCTGTGATTCAAATTTGTGCCGTAATAAAAGCTGTTCAAATTGCTCTAAAACGGTCTGCTTCCCATTCGGATCGAAATGAGTGGACACCTCGTAAAAAGTCCCGCCGATTTTCATAGAAAAGGAATCGTCCTTTTTGCCGAAAATATCCGAAATAATGGAAGGCACGGGTAGTGCCTTTATATTGGTTTTATCTGTCATATTTCGTATCACCTCCTCATCTTCCGGTTTCTCTCTGCCTTTGCAGATATTTCTGGTAATACTCAACGGCTTTGACGATATAATCTTCCCTCTGCTGTGCGGTATAAGAGCTTGGGATTTTCCCCCGCAACCGTTCTGCCGGGATGCGGTAGGTTTCACGCTGGTTGGCTTTTTCCTCCGACATGATTTCGATGATGAAATCCTTGTCAAGCGTTCCGTCGTTTATGGCTTTGTGCATACGAACTGCCTGCGAATAGGACGGCGTACAGTCGTTCTGCTCACACTGTTCGAGAACATCGAACTGTGACTGGTCATCGAGATACGACAGTTCCACCCCGACCGAAAATGCGATCTTGTTTTCATCCATCAGGTCGAGCAGTTGCGGGATAAGATAGGTCAGACGGATATAACGGAAAACGGTATCACGGCTTTCGCCGGACTCCTTCCCGATTTCCGCCGCCGAGTCCAACTTTGTCGCAACTTGCGACGAAGTTAAATCGGAGCGACATCCACGACTGTTCAATGCCTCCATTTTCAGCTTGTACGCAAACGCCTTTTCGGACGGTAAGATGTGTTCACGGTGCAGATTGCTGTCCACAAGCATTACGACGGCTTCGTCACGGCTGATGGCATAAATCAAGGCAGGTACTGTGGTGAGCCCTGCCTTCTCTGCGGCGTGTAAGCGGCGGTGTCCGCTGATTACCTCATATTCATCTGTGTTTTCAATCGGTCGGACAAGTATCGGCTCGGCAATACCGATGTCCTGAATACTTGTAATAAGAGAGTTCATTTCATCGTTGTCCTGAACCTTGTACGGGTTTTCATCAAACGGTTTCAGTTTGTTTACCGGAATGTTTA
>JAKSMZ010000122.1 GCA_024400355.1 Bacteroidales bacterium | reverse complement strand
CAAAAAGCGCGGAGCAACTTTCATCGCCCCGCGCTCTCTTAACTTTACTCTCTAAACTATTTCTTCGCCCCGCGTTTCTTCGACGCGTTGGCAGGGTCGGCGATGATATCCATGCAGTCCTGATAGCTCAGATTGCCGGCATCGTATGTGCGCGGAATCTTGTAGTTTGCCTTCTTGTATGTGATGTAAATTCCGAATCTGCCCTTCAGTACCTTGAGGTCAGCATCCTCCGGATAAGTCGAAACCACGTTGTCGAGGTCAGATTTGCGCTTGTTTTCGATTATCTCAACGGCACGTTGGAATGTCACCGTCGAAGGGTCATCGAGCTTGGAAAGGCTGTAAAACGAGCTCTTGTGTTTCACATACGGACCGAAACGACCGATTGCAACCTGAATCTCGGCATCTTCATATTCGCCAAGCGAGCGTGGGAATGAGAACAGGTCCAGTACCTCATCCAAGGTGATTGTCTCGATGCTCTGGTCTTTGCGAAGACCTGCGAATCTCGGCTTCTCATCCGCTTCTGTCTCACCAATCTGAGCCACCGGTCCGAAACGGCCGATCTTCACGAATACTTTCTTTCCGGAAGCCGGATCAATGCCAAGGTATTTCTCGCCGCTGAACTTGCCCGAATTGCCCGATGTCGATTCGATGTCTTTATGGAAATCCTTGTAGAAATCCTTGATCATGGCGTTCCATTCGCAACGGCCTTCGGCGATCTTATCGAACTCCTTTTCCACATTGGCGGTGAAATTGTAATCGATGATTTTCTCGAAATAATTCATCAGGAAGCGGTTGACGAGTATTCCGATGTCTGTCGGAACGAGCTTGGCCTTCTCAAAACCGATGTTTTCCTTGCCTGTCTTTTCAGTGATCTTATTTTTCTTCAGGGTGTAAATCTTGTAGTTGCGTGTCTCGCCTGTGATGTCTTTCTTCTCGACATATTCTCTCTTTTGAATTGTCGATATTGTCGGAGCGTATGTTGAAGGACGGCCTATGCCGAGTTCTTCCATTTTCTTGACGAGGCTGGCTTCCGTGTAACGGAACGGCTTGCGGGCATAACGCTGCTGTGCCTCCATCTTGTCGAGTTCGAGTGTCTGGCCAATCCTCATCGGCGGCAGCATATTGCTGGCACTCTCGCCGTTCTCATCATCGACACTCTCGATATAGACTTTCAAGAATCCGTCGAACAGCACCACTTCGCCTGATGCCACGAAATCCTTGTCGGAATTTGAGACATCGATATTCACGACTGTCTTTTCCATCTGAGCATCAGCCATTTGCGATGCGATGGTACGTTTCCAAATCAGTTCGTAGAGGCGACGTTCATCGGCAGTGCCTTTGATGGTCTGCTGGTCGAGATATGTCGGGCGGATAGCTTCGTGTGCTTCCTGGGCGCCTTTGCTCTTTGTCGTAAACTGGCGTGTCTTAACATACTGAGCACCAAAGAGATTTTCAATTTCCTTGCGTGCCTGGCTCATGGCGAAAGTCGAGAGGCTGACAGAGTCGGTACGCATGTAAGTGATCTTTCCCGACTCATAAAGCTGCTGAGCGATTCGCATGGTGTTACTCACCGAGAGACCGAGTTTGCGGCCTGCTTCCTGTTGGAGTGTCGAGGTGGTGAATGGCGGAGCCGGACATTTGGAGACAGGCTTTTTCTCCACAGCTTTTATTGTATAACCTGCTGATTTACAGTCCTCAAGGAACTTAAGCGCGTCTTCTTCTTTCTCAAAACGAGTTGGAAGCTCGGCGAACAGCTGGTATTCATGGTTGTCGATTGTAAACGAGAAATTCGCCGTGACACGGTATGCGCTGCTGTTCTGGAAGTTCTTTATCTCGTCTTCACGTTCCACGATGAGACGCACTGCGACGCTCTGCACACGGCCCGCCGAAAGTGCCGGCTTGACCTTCTTCCAAAGAAGCGGTGAAAGCTCATAACCGACAAGGCGGTCGAGGACGCGGCGTGCCTGCTGTGCTGCCACAAGGTCAATGTCAATCTTACGCGGGTTGTCGATGGCGTGAAGTAATGCCGGCTTCGTGATTTCATGGAAAACGATACGGCGATATTTGTCCTCGGAAAGTCCGAGCGTCTCGAGCAGATGCCACGAAATAGCCTCTCCCTCGCGGTCCTCATCGGACGCTAACCACACCATTTCCGCGGCACTCGCAAGTTTCTTCAACTCAGCAACTATTGCCTTCTTGTCATCCGGAACCTCATATTCAGGCTGGAAACCGTTTCCCATATCCAAACTCAGATTCGACTTATTCAAATCCCTGACATGACCAATACTCGCTTTTACTGTAAAATCCTTCCCAAGAAATCCTTCAATTGTCTTTGCCTTCGACGGAGACTCAACGATAACAAGATTTTTTACCATAATTTCAAAATTTAAAATGTTAAATGCAGGCCGGCTAAAGCCTTACACCTTTATATATTATGAGGTGCAAAAAAGCTCCTCAGACGAATTTTTCGCGTGCAAAATTACTACAATAAAATTTTAATTTCGACAAAAATTTTTAAAAAAATTTAAAGTTTATTGATTATCAATGCTTTAATTATTTATTTTTGCAAAAATTTTCCAAAAAAAAGGACAACAATGATTATCATTGATAATGTAATAGTTACAGATGAGTTTCTGAATGCTCGTTTTTGCTGCCAGCTTGCCCGATGCAAAGGCGAATGCTGCATTGCCGGTGATGCCGGTGCCCCACTCGACCCCGAAGAAGTCGGAATTATCGAGGAGAATATCGAGGAAATCAAGCCTTACATGCGCCCGGAAGGCATAGCCGCAATTGAACAAAACGATGTCTATGACTACGATGACGAAGGTAATATGGTAACACAATTAGTTAATAATGAAGAGTGTGCATTCGTCTGTTTCCATGAAAACGGCACAGCACTCTGCGCCATCGAAAAAGCCTATAATGAAGGCAAAATCGACTTCTGGAAGCCGATTAGCTGCCACCTATACCCTATCCGCCTCATCGAAAAAGACGGTTTCATCTATGTCAACTATCACGAATGGAGCGTCTGTGTCCCAGCTAAACGCTATGGCGAAAAAGAAGGCATTCCGCTTTACAAGTTTCTCAAACAGCCTCTGACCCGCCGCTTCGGAGAAGACTGGTACAATCGCTTGATTGAACAAATCAACAAAAAATGTAAATAAAATTTTTACAATTTTTTAACATCTCTTAAAAATGTAAAAATTTATTAACAATTTGTAATTCAATTACTTACAAAA
>JAKSMZ010000121.1 GCA_024400355.1 Bacteroidales bacterium | reverse complement strand
CTCATCTCCTCTTCCTTCGCCTCGGCGCACTCGAACAGCCGCCACTGCGCCTTGGTGCGGACGAGGTTATGTTCCGGATACCTAATTTTATAATAGGTGTCACCGTTGATGTAGTCGGCTAAGAAACGGACGGTCTGCATATACGGGAAAAGCATCGCCGCATACGGCAGATTTTCTTTTTCGACAGGAAGAAGGAAGTCTTTGGTGCCTTCGAGGTAACCTTTTGTGAACGCCCCGAAAATCTCCATGTTGAAATCAATCTTGCTTAAATCCGGCTCGTCCTCGGCAGCGGTGTTGGCCGCCGAACGCAGGAAGTCGCCGAAGTCAGAGAAGACAAAGCTCGGCATCACAGTATCCAAATCGATGACACACAGCACGTTGCCGTCTTTGTCGAAAAGCATGTTGTTCACTTTCGTGTCGCAATGGCAGATGCGCTTAGGCAGTTTCCCTTCGCGGAACAGACGCTCACCGAGAGTCATTTTCTCAGCGCGTTTCTCAATTTCGTCTATGTAATATTGAACTTCTTTCACCCGTCCCACCCTATCATCAGCCACGGCATCGCGGAGCTGCTTAAGGCGGAACTCAATGTTATGAAAATCAGGGATTATCTCACCGAGAGGCTCATTCAGATCTGAAAGCATGGCCTCAAACTCACCGAACGACTTTCCGGCAATATAGGAATATTCCGGCGTGACAGCCTGATAAGTGACAGAATCTTTCACGAAGACCATCACGCGCCAATAACGGTTTCCGTCAAAATGATAATTCTTTCCGTTTTTGGTTTTGATGAACCGCAGAACGTGCCGGTCGATGTCATCTATTCCTTTAGCAATCAGCTTCTTACGAATATGACACGTCACTTTTTCTATATTATCCTGAAGCATGTCAACGTCTTGAAAAATAGCGTTGTTGATGTGTTGAAGCACGTAACGCGGTTCGGCATTTCCGTCAACCATGACCTTATAAGTATCATTGATGAGGCCTTCGCCGAGAGGCTTCACATCGGTTATTTTTTCTGAAATCTCAAATTGAGCTGCAATAGCGAGTAAATCTTCCATGTTTGAGTTTATTTTTTGCAAAAATAGAAAAAACATTTTAATGAAAAAGTCTTTTCATAAAGAAAAAAGTGGTAACTTTACGCCTTGAAATTATCAGACCGAAAGCAATGAAAATCAGACGCAACACGTTATTTGTATTAATATTTTCGATAATATCGATGTATTGCTGCACAAGCAACAATGGAGAATATTCAGAGAATTATAAAATAATTGGCAACGCCATCGTCTTCAACGAGCCGCAACGTGCGGAAGGTCAGACGAGCATGTTGCAGTTCGCAGCTGGGCCATTGGACACAGTGCGTATCGGCTTCATCGGATTAGGTATGCGCGGCCCTGACGCAGTGAACCGCATGACATATATAGACGGCGTCAAGGCCGTTGCGTTGTGCGACCTCCTTTCGGAGAACATAGAGAAAGTCCAGAAAAACGTGCTTGAGGCGAAAGGGTTTCCACGTGCGGCGGAATACATCGGGCCGGAAGCATACAAGGAGTTATGCGAACGCGATGACATCGATTTGGTTTATATATGCACCGGCTGGCAGGTTCACGTTCCGATTGCCGTTTACGCCATGCAACACGGCAAACACGTTGCCATCGAGGTGCCTGCCGCCACTTCCATTGAGGAATGCTGGCAACTCGTAGATGTGTCCGAACAGACACGCCGTCACTGTATGATGCTCGAAAACTGCTGCTACGACTTCTTTGAGATGACATGCCTCAACATGGCGCAGAACGGTCTCTTCGGCGAGGTGATTCACGGTGAAGGCGCATATATACACAACCTCGAACCGTTCTGGCCTTATTATCAGGACAACTGGCGGCTCGACTTCAACCAGAAACACAGCGGTGATGTCTATGCCACACACGGCCTCGGACCGATATGCCAAGTTCTCGACATCCACCGCGGCGACAGGATGGAATATCTCGTCTCGATGAGCACGCCTTCATACAACGGGCTAAAGATTGCGAAAGAGACGATGGGTGTTGACACCTTCGCCAACGGCGATATGACCACAACGATGATTCAGACACACAAAGGCAAGACGATATTGATTGAGCATGACGTTTACACTCCGCGTCCGTACAACAGACTTTATCAGCTCACCGGAACCGAAGGCTGGGCGAACAAATACATGAAGGAGGGCTTCACGCTGAAGAGCGACAACCTGCCGGAAGGCATGGTGCCAGACAACGAAGTCCTCGACTACCATACATGGGTCCCTGAAAACGTAAAAGACTCACTGTTAACGGCATACAAACACCCAATCATCGTTGACATTGAAGAAAAAGCGAAAGAAGTTGGCGGTCATGGCGGGATGGACTTCATCATGGACTACCGTCTGATTTACTGTCTGCGCAACGGTCTCCCGCTTGACGAAGACGTCTATGACGCGGCGGAATGGTCATGTATCGGTGAGCTTTCGGCAGCGTCAATAGAAAATCACGGGATGCCGGTAAAGATGCCGGATTTCACGAGAGGCGATTGGGATAAGGTCAAAGGTTACAAACACGCCTCCAAATATGATTAGGGATTAGAGATAAAAGATTAGAGAATCGCGTAGCGATTCCATATCCATAGAAATTTAAAAAATCATTAAACACAAACATAATGTTAAATTTTAATTAAAATCAGATTTATCATGAAGAAAAAGTTCGTATGCCCGATTTGCGGCTATGTTCACGAAGGTGAAGAGGCTCCTGAGAGATGCCCGCAGTGCAAACAGATTGTTGAATGGAATGTTCTGGAAGAAGGTGCAAAATTGAATTTCGTCACAGAACACGTCATCGGAGTTGCCAAAGGCACAGGCGAGGACATGATCAAAGACCTCAACGCACATTTCATGGGTGAAGCCACAGAAGTAGGCATGTACCTGGCAATGAGCCGTCAGGCCGACCGTGAAGGTTATCCTGAGATTGCAGAAGCATTCAAGCGTTACGCATTTGAAGAGGCCGAGCACTGCGCGAAATTCGCGGAACTCCTCGGTGATATCGTTTGGGACACCAAGACCAACCTCGAAAAGAGAATGGTCGCCGAATGCGGCGCCTGCGAAGACAAGATGCGCATCGCACGCATCGCCAAGGAACGCAACCTCGATGCCATCCACGACACAGTCCACGAGATGGCAAAAGACGAGGCACGTCACGGGAAAGGCTTCGAAGGACTGTTCAACCGCTACTTCAAATAAGAG
>JAKSMZ010000120.1 GCA_024400355.1 Bacteroidales bacterium | reverse complement strand
ACTTTCGTGAACGTCAAGGAGATAGCCGCCTATTTCGAGAGCTGCTTCGGCGCATATCCCTTAAACAGAATCGGTTACGTCAGCACGAGCGTCGGATGCATGGAGCATGTCGATAACATCGGGTTCGCAAGCTCGCTCATCACCGGAAACACCGATGAAGAGATGTTTGTGGCGCACGAGATGGCGCACGCTTGGTTCGGCGACATGGTGACATGCAAGACCGCGGGCGACATGTGGCTCAACGAGGGCTTCGCACAGTTCGCCGGAATGAACTACGAAGCGGCACTTTACGGCGAAGAACAATATCAGGCCGCGATGACCTCACTGATTGAAAGCATCACGAAGAGCTGCCATAACTCCGAAGGCTGGATCCCGCTGAACAACATGCCGTTGGACCTTACCTACGGCACGACGGTATATGACAAGGGCGCGACCGTCGTCCACACCCTGAGAAACTATCTCGGCGTCGGGCTTTTCAACGAGGCAATGCGATATTATCTAAACAAATTCGCATGGCAGTCGGCGAGTTCCGAGGACCTGCGCGACGCCATCACCGAATACACGGGCATCGACATGACGGGATTCTTCGACAGCTGGGTCTTCACATGCGGCGCACCGCATTACTCGGTCGATTCCTTTAACATCGTGCCAAACGGAAACAGATTCGACGTTGAAGTATTTACAAGCCAGAAACACCGTCACTCCGACCACATCGGGAACGGCGTCATCCTCGAACTCGCCTTCATGGACACAGACTGGAACATCGTCACCGACACGATCCACTGGGACGGCGCGACAGGACATACAACCAAGACCATTGACTTCGAGCCGGTTGCCGTTTTCTGCGATTATCACAACAAATACGCCGACGCACGCTCCGACCGTAATTTCGTGATAAAAAACACAGGAAACATCAAGTTCAGCACGGCGAACTTCGAGATGGACGTGGAGTCGGTCGGCGACTCTGCATTCATGCGCGTGGAGCATCATTGGGTCGGACCTGACCACTCGCTTAACGATGATGTCGAAGGCCTCAGATATTCCGACGAGCGTTACATAAGCATCTTCAGAGATGACAAGGGAGAGGCGAAAATCACAGGCAAGTTCGTTTATCAGAAAAACGACACCTACGACGGCGGACTGATACTGAGCGAGAACGACTCGACATTTCTGCTCTATCGCGAGAACGCCTCAAAGCCATGGCATTCGATACCTTACACTTTCCAAGGCAACTGGAAACTCGGACAATTCACCATCGCCGACGTGATGAGCGGCGACTACACCCTCGCCACCGTTGACCTCACCGTCTGGGACGGAATCGTGGAAAACTCAGGAAAGACATTTGGTTTCAATGTTTACCCGAACCCCACAAAAGAGTTCTTAGAGTTGAGTTTTGATAGTGAAGTTTTTAGAGTGGAGAGTGGAGTTGTAAGTTTGGTAAACTCCTTGGGGCAGACCGTTGAATCGTTCCCGTTTCATGGTGAGAAAATGAGGATTCCTGTCGCAAACTATCCTTCTGGAAGTTATTTCGTTAATCTCATCGACGGAAAAAATAATGTCATGACGACGAGAAAAATTGTGATTCAATGATTTGACACGAAAGACATTCCCGTCTATTCCTCCACCGGCTCGACATGGATGGCGATGTGAGTGTTCCCGCCGAACTTCTCACGTAGCTTTTCTTCTATTGCCTCGGTGGTGTCGTGCGTCTCTTTCAAGGTGAGGCTGCCGTCCATCAGGACGTGCATCTCGATAGCGATATTGTTGCCTATCCCGCGGGTGCGGATGTCGTGCACGTTCTTCACCATCGCGAACGACTCGGTGATGGCAACTATCTCATTCTCAACCTCATCGGGAAGCGACTTTTCGAGAAGCTCGTTAAGGCTGCGGATGAAGAGCTTTGTTGCCATGCTCAAGATAAACACGCTCACCACGACCGCCGCTATCGGGTCGAGGATGCGCCACTTCTCGCCGAGGAAGATTGCGCCGCCGATGCCGAGAGCCGTGCCTACCGACGACAGCGCATCGCTGCGGTGATGCCACGCGTTGGCGACAACAACCTGCGAGTTCAGTTTCTTGCCCTTCCGCACAGTGTATTGATAAACGATTTCCTTTATCAGGATTGAAACGACAGCCGCCCAGAAAGCGAGCATCCCCGGACTCTCAAGCCGTTCGCCGAGCCACACGTTTCCGTAAATCTCAACCGCACCGTTGTAAAATATCATCACACCGACGGAAAGCAACGCGATGCCAATAATCAGCGTGGCAAGCGTCTCAAACTTACCGTGCCCGTAGTCGTGGCTCTTGTCTTTCGGCCTGTTGCTTATCTTCACGAAAACCAGCACTATCACATCGGTGATGAAGTCGGACAGCGAGTGGACAGCATCGGCAAACATGGCCGCACTGTTGGCAAGTATTCCAGCGACAAACTTAAATATCACCAGGACGGCATTGGCGAAACCGCCGATGACCGTCACCCTGTAGATTTCTTTCTCACGGGTTCTTTCGTTCATTTTCCAAAATTTAACGGCTGCAAAATTATATCATTTTCCGGTAAGAAAAGCAAAATAATTGTTCTAAATTACGTCCTTCAATCTTTTGAAATTTAATGTCGGGCAAATGCAAATTTTTTTTAATTTTGCAGCAAAATTCGAATTTAATTTATTTATCTGTAACGTTACTAAAATGAATCCAACACACATTGAACACATCGGCATTGCTGTCAAAAGCCTTGACGAGTCGATTCCGTTTTTCGAGACACTTCTCGGAACAAAATGCTATGCAATTGAAGAAGTCGCTGACCAGAAAGTCAGGACAGCTTTTCTGAAGATCGGTCAGACTAAGATCGAGCTTCTTGAGCCGACATCGCCTGAGAGCACAATAGCGGCATTCATCGAAAAGAACAACGGCAAGGGCGGAATGCACCATATCGCATTCGCAGTTGAAGGCCTTGAAAATCAGCTTGCAGAGGCAAAGGAAGCGGGCGTCCGTCTCATTGACGAGACACCACGCGGCGGCGCAGAAGGCCTGAACATCGCTTTCCTGCACCCGAAGTCAACTTTCGGAGTTCTCACAGAACTTTGCGAGAAAAAGAACAAGTAAGAAACCAACCGATTTAAGCCTTGGAGACGACACGTTTCCAAGGTCTTAAATTTAATAATAATCAAAAAAATCATAAAATGTTAATTGAACAAAAAATTCAGGAGTTGTTAGACAAACGTGCCCAGGCACGTTTGGGCGGCGGTGAGAAACGCATCGCCTCACAACACGAAAAAGGCAAGTTCA
>JAKSMZ010000012.1 GCA_024400355.1 Bacteroidales bacterium | reverse complement strand
TCTGACATTTTTGCACTGCCGAGTTACCACGAGACACTCGGATTGGTGTATCTCGAGGCTGCCGCGAAAGAAAACGCCGTGATTGCAATGAAAGACACCGGAGTATGGGGTAATTATCAGGATGGTGAGGAAATGCTGTTTTGTACTGATTATCAATCGTTTGAAAAACTATTGCATAATCTGATTGATGATGATGACAAACGCATCTCATTGTCAGAAAAGGCTTTTGAACGCACACGAAATGAATATACATGGGATGTCTCGATCGAGAAATACAGAAAAATATATGAAGATGTCAATTAACTCTCTGAAATACAATAAGAAAATTGCTCTTGTAACGCATGTCATCAAGGAAAGGATGCTGATGCTGAAGTATTATCGTCTGTTCGCTAAAAGCCGTGGCGGGAACATGATCGTTTCCCGTTTCGACTCAAGAAGAATGGGTTACGGGTTGAACGACAGGTTGAAATCAATCGTTTCGATGTATGCGCTTTCAAAAGTCTTGAAGGCGGAGTTCAGATGCGAGTTTACGCATCCATTCAACCTTGCCGATTATCTGGTGCCGAACAAATACAATTGGCTTCAGGAAAAAGATGAGATTAATCAGTCTGTTTGTGGGACAAAGGTGATTATCGCGCAGGGAGAGCCGAGTGTCGGCAGAATTATTCGGAGTTTCTCAAGAAAAAGACAGCTTCACGTTTATGCCAATCGAGACTATCTTGATGAGATTAACAGCATTTTCGGCGAGCATTTCATCTGGGGCGATTTGTTCAATGAATTGTTCAAACCATCGGAATTGCTGCAGGATAATCTGAAAAAGTATTCATTTTCAGAAGGTTACATTGCTTGCGCATTCCGTTTCAGGTCGATTCTCGGCGATTTTGACGACGGCAATTGTGCTGTTCTGAATGATGATGAAAAAGAGAAACTCATAAAACTCTTGAAGGACAAAATCATAGAATTGAAGGAGACATCACGAAAGAAAGTGTTTGTCACGTCCGACAGCCAGAAATTTCTGTCGATGCTTGATGGTTTGGACAATGTCTTTACTAACAAGGGGCGGATTGTGCATATCGACAATGTTGCAACATCTGACGGCAATGCGTATCTGCGGACGTTCATGGACTATTACATGCTCGCCAATTCGGAGCATATATACAGCATCGGCACGCCGCAGATGTACAGAAGTCAGTTTCACGAATATGCCGCAAAACTGAATGGCATTCCGTTTGAGCGAATAGAACTTTGATGTTATATTTCTTTTTGTCGGTGACGGTCTTGGAAATGCTTTTCCGTTACCGGCAACCGATGCAAAAACGTGTATTACCTGTTTAATGCGTTTATGACCGCCTTTTCAATCTCTTCGCCACGGATGCCACGGTCGATGATGGTGCCGTCTTCCCCGACAAGCATAATCTCAGGTATGCCGTTGAAACCGTAAATCTCAGATGCAATATTCGCTGTATCAATGACTTGAGGATATTTTATTCCGAGTTTTTCAACCATTGCTGCGTGCTGTTCTTTCTGATCCCAGACATCAACGCCGACAACAACAAGTCCTTGATCAGCATATTTTTCGTAGATTCTGATGAGGTTTTCCTTTATTTCCTGTTTGCACGGGCTGCACCATGAAGCCCAGAAATCGACGATGGCGAGCTTGCCGCCGATGACGTCACTCAACTTGCCCAACTTGTCGGTGCTGAAGTTAATACATTCAAAATCAACATATTGTTTGCCTTTTGATGTCGCTTCACTGGCGATAAGCCTTTCAATTTCCGCATTGAGTCTCTTGTCGTCTTTCACGATTGAGCCTTCTGCGTCACGGCAGTTAACAAGCTGTTCTACAGTAGGTTCCGATTCAAGAAGTTCTGAAATGGCATATCTTGCAAGCACTTGATCTTTGAATTCCATAAACATCTTTTCTGAAGCAGCGTTGGATTTCTTGACATAACTCTCATATAATTCATCAAAGCGATTTGAGATACTGTCTCTAAATTCCTGATTGTCAGAGGCATAATATAGTTCAATGATTTTTGAGCTTTCTTCCTCGTATGACTTCAAACCGGTCTCCGCGTAAAATGCCGAAAGACGGTCATTCATCGGAGTGCCCGACAAGACATGGTCTGAAACGTTGATGTTGATTTTCCCAGGTTCGAGAATGAATGCCATGCCGTTGCGTCTGTCGCCGACGAATGCGACAATGGCGTTGCTCAAAGTGTCTTCAAATGTAAACGTTCCATTATTAACAACTGCAGAATCAATCGGTTGCGGGTTCCGTGAGTTGATTTTTGCATAGTCGAAAATGTAAATTGAAGAGCCGTTTTCTATACCTTCAATATGTCCGTTGACGATGTATTTGTTGCTGTTTTTGTTCCCGCATGAAATAGCGGTGATGGCAAGTGCCAGAATTAGTAAGGTTTTAAATGCTTTCATGTTAGTTTTCAATTAGTTATGTGTAATTTTATGCTTTATTTATTTTCTGCAAAAATATTGAAAAAATCTTAAGGATTACATTTATTTTAATGTAACATATCATAATCAACATTTCCATTAATTATTCTTGCTTTGCATTGATAATCAACGGATAAGATATTTCTGCTGTCGTCATACCATTTGCAGTTGATACCGGCAAGGTAATAGAGCAGTTGTGAGATGTCATCTGTAATGAATGGTTTGTCTAATGATTGTGTTATTTGTTCAACCACTTCATGATGTGCATGTTTATAACTTTCAGAGCACCATATCCACATGGGAACCTCATATTCCTGACGTGCAATCGAATAATCCGGTTTTTGAAAAAGTCTGCCTTTGACATGTATGTCGTCATAAACCTCTTCTCCATGGTCGGAAATGAAAATCACTATCGCTTCCTCTCGCTCAAACAATCTGATAATGCTGTCCAAAACTTTGTCGTTATATAATGTAGCATTGTCATAATGCATGACAGTTTGCTTCTCATCATCATTCAGTTGTCTGTTAATATATTCATTTTCAGTGAATTGAGCTTCGTCTTTCGGGTATCGTTCCTTATATTCAAAATGTTGTCCGATTAGATTGATTATGTCAAAAGTATATGGTTCCGAGGTTGTTTCTGACTTATATTTCTCGAATCTCCGAATAAGTTCCATGTCGTAACGGCCTGTTTTTGAGTTGCGGTAATCGAAAATCGAATCGCTCAGGATTTTATTTGTGATGAAGTGATTTCCTGATTTGTTTGCTTTTTTTATGCCGAACTTTTTGAAAACGAACTGGTTGGAGAAGAAAGTCACGTGATAGCCGGAGCGGCGGAACAGAACTGGGAACAACGGTCTGGAGAATATCTCAATGAATGCGTTACTTGTTATGTTCCAATGAGTTACAACGTCATTAAACAGAAATAGCCCGCCATCTTCAAGTCGTTTGCGTTGCAAGGGTGTGGTTTCCAATGGATAGCCATAAAGTGATGAGTGATGCTTGTTGTAGCTTTCCCCAATCACGAGTACGATATGTGGTGACAAATGTGAGCAACTGTCAACATTTGCTGCCATAGTGCATTGTTTTATTTCCTCCAAATCGCGTTCCGTCAGTTTATTCGCGCGGAAAGCAAATATAACGCGGTGTATCGAAGTGTTTTTTGTGTTATCTTGTCTGAAAATCCGACCTTCAATATCTTGAATTTTGCAGTTGGAACTGAAAATCTCAAAGAAATCGTGTGTTGGTTTTATTTCAAAAAACACACAGATGAAAATTATTGCAGAGAATGATATTTTAAAGTACTTATTGAGAATCAATCTTTTAGCAAAAAACGTCTCTATTTTTGGGATGAATGCAACCGGAAAGATGAAAAAAAGTATAATCAACAGCATCATCCTCCATTGTTTGAAGATGCCGACTCCGAGGAATGTTGACAGGAACTCTCCGGCTTCACGGGCGTCGGTGTTCAGAACCACCGACAAAAGCTGTGGTGATATTGCTGAACCAAAATTAATCTGGCAGTAAAAATCTACGATACAGAACAATATAACTGCTTCACCAACAATGATTTGTGTGATTTTCCTTAGAATTTGAGGAAGCAGCGATGTAAGCCAGCTTAAAACAAAAACTGTAACGATCGGTGAGGTGAGCTGATGAAAAGACAAACTGCCCGTTGTCATGTCCGACGACAACAGGCAGGCTGTCAAGCTGAAAATGAATATGGTTATTGTTTGTGCAAAACGCATATTAACTCGTTACCATAATATTCATCATTGGAATAGACATACATGATTTTCCCATTTAATTCAAAGTCAACTCGTTGATATTCCGTACCATAATAATATGAGTCAAATTCAACGATTGCATAGCCTTTGTCATCATCTGTCATTTTGTATGTCAGGTCATATTTTTCGCTGTCATAACCGCCATAATAATAGTCTTCCTCTGTCAGCGTAACTGTTCCGGTGTTGTCATTGTAAACTTTAAGGACTACATCAACTTCGTCATCAATATCGCCTTTCCATGTCCCAACGATTGAATTGGATGATATGCTGCCTCCGCTGCTTCCGCCAGAGCTTTTGTCACATGAAGTGATAAATAATGTTGCCGTCACCATCAAAATAATGGCGAAAACAGCCAGTAAGATGTTTTTCTTTTTCATTTTGACAATTTTTTAATGTTTGTATTATTAATTACTTTACAAATTCGCTCCGCGCCCTTTTAACTCTTTACTTTATGTCTTTCAACTTAAAGCGCATTCGCGCCGCCGACGATCTCGATGATTTCGTTGGTGATTGCCGTCTGACGCGCCTTGTTGTAAGTCAGGTTCAGCTCCTTCAGCAGCTCCGACGCGTTGTCGGTGGCTTTTGTCATTGAGACCATCCTCGCGCCATGTTCCGAAGTGAAACTGTCGAGCAATATCTTGAAAACCTGCAACTTAAGCGATTTTGGGACCAAGGTCTCGAGAATCTCTTTCTTTGAAGGCTGGAAGATATATTCGACATCGCTCTTTGTCGTCGCGGCTGTCGTCTTCTCTTCTTTGTTTACGATTGGCAGGAACTGCTCTTTCACGAGAATCTGGCTTCCGGCGTTCTTGAACTGGTTGTAAACGAATATGATACGGTCATATTTCTCTTTCACGAAGTCATTCATCAGCTGTTCGGCGAAAGGCAGCGTGTTGTCGTACGTCAGATTGTCGAGTATCTCGAATCGCGGTTCCAGAAGCGGGTACTTCTTGAACTTCAGCGTCTCATAGACCTTCTTGCTGACGCACAGGATATCGACATTGCCTTTGTCAAACTGCGTCTGATAGTTCTCCTTGATGAAACTTATCGTTTCACGGATCACTGTTGCGTTGAACACTCCGCACAGACCTTTGTTCGAAGCCACAGGGATGATCAGGATCTTCTCGTCTTCCACGTGTTCCTTGTGTATTTTGGCATAGACTCCTTCGTTGGAGTTCTGCAACGATGATGAGAGATCCTGCATTATCTCGCTGAGTTTCGAGGCATACGGACGGAGTGCCAAGATCGCGTTCTGTGACTTGCGCAGCTTCGATGCCGACACCATCTTCATTGCCGATGTTATCTGCATCGTCGAGTCAACCGAGGCGATTCGTGTTCTGACTTCTTTGAGGTTCGCCATAGCTTGATTTATTTCTTAGTCATCAGTTCGATGATCTCATTGGCGGCTTTCTTCAGTACGTCGGTGATCTCATCGGTGTATTTGCCGGCTTTGATCTCGGCCATCGTATCCTTGTGTGAGGTGTTGAGCAGGTCGAGGTATTTCTTCTCGAACTCCGCCACATTCTCTGGCTGAATCTTCCTGAGCAGGTTGTTGACGCCGCAGTAGATGATGGCGACTTCTTCCTCAACCTTCAACGGTGACGACTGTGGCTGTATGAGTATCTGCACGTTACGGCGGCCTTTGTCGAGCACTGCCTGCGTTGCGGCATCGAGGTCGGAGCCGAACTTGGAGAACGCCTCCAGCTCACGGAACTGTGCCTGGTCGAGTTTCAGTGTGCCTGCGACTTTCTTCATCGACTTGATCTGTGCCTTGCCGCCGACGCGCGACACCGAGATGCCGACGTTGATGGCCGGACGGATGCCCGCGTTGAAGAGGTTGGTCTCCAGAAAGATCTGTCCGTCGGTGATGGAGATGACGTTTGTCGGGATATATGCCGACACGTCACCGGCCTGTGTCTCGATGATCGGGAGGGCTGTCAGTGATCCGCCGCCTTTGACCTTACCTTTGAGGCTGGCCGGAAGGTCGTTCATCTTCGCCGCAATCTCATCGTTGTTGATGATCTTGGCTGCTCTTTCGAGGAGACGTGAATGCAGATAGAACACGTCGCCAGGATAAGCCTCACGTCCTGGTGGTCTGCGGAGAAGCAGTGAGACTTCGCGGTAAGCCACGGCTTGTTTCGACAGGTCGTCGTAGATGATGAGTGCCGAGCGGCCCGTGTCACGGAAGTATTCGCCGATGGCTGCGCCGGCAAACGGTGCGTAGTATTGCATCGCCGCGGTGTCAGACGCTGTGGCGGCCACCACTATGGTATATGGAAGTGCGCCGTGGTCTTCGAGGTTCTGCACTATGTTCGCGACGGTCGAGCCTTTCTGCCCTATTGCAACGTAGATGCAATAAACAGGTTCGCCTTTGTCGTAGAATTCTTTCTGGTTGATAATGGTGTCGATGGCGATGGCTGTCTTGCCTGTCTGACGGTCGCCGATGATAAGCTCGCGCTGTCCGCGTCCGATCGGAATCATGGCGTCAACGGCCTTGATGCCGGTCTGGAGAGGTTCATCGACAGGTTTACGGAAGATGACGCCCGGGGCCTTGCGTTCGAGAGGCATCTCCACTGTCTCGCCTTTTATCTCACCCTTGCCGTCAATAGGGTTGCCGATGGTGTTGATGACACGGCCGAGCATCCCTTCGCCGACGTTGACAGACGCGATGCGGTGCGTGCATACCACGGTGTCGCCTTCGTTGATGTCACCTGCATCGTTGAGAAGCACAACGCCGACGTTGTCTTCCTCAAGGTTCAGCACGATGCCCATGACACCGTTTTTCTCGAACTCGACGAGTTCTCCGGCCTCAGCGTCCCTCATGCCATAGACGCGCGCCACGCCGTCGCCGACGTTGAGCACTGTGCCCTTGACATCGAGAGTCGCCTTGCTGTCGAAGTTGGTCAACTCATCAAGCAGTATTGCTGATACTTCAGCGGGTTTAATTTTTCCCATATTTTATTTTTGTCTGATTATCAAACTGTTAATTATCAATATCCTTTAACATAAAGATTTTCCGCGAAGGTCTTCGACAGGTTCTTCAGTTTTGTCCTGACACTCGCGTCATAAACGTAGTCACCACGGCGGATGATGAATCCTCCAATGATGCTCTCGTCTATATCGTTGACAATCTGAATGTTACCTTTTACGACATCTTTTACGAAATAGAGGAACTTCTGTGTCATCGCTTCGTCAATCTTGACAGCCGTTGTCACTGTCACAACCGCGATGTTGTTGTATTCGTTATAAAGTTCGCGGTATTGCTCATAAACGTCAGCGATGATGTCGGAACGGTTCTTGTCTGTCATCAGGCTGATGAAATTCAAGGTTTTGTCGGAGACATTGCCTTTGAATACACGCATGAGGATGTCGTTTTTCTTGTTGTCGGTGATGAAAGGTTCAGACAGTATTCTGCGAAGCTCACGGCTGTCGTTGATTGTCTCGGATATGGTTTTCATATCCGACAGTCCCTCGTCCGTCATCTGGTTTTGGATGGCGTATTCGAGGTAAGCCTTGGCGTATCGACGTGTCAAAAGAATGTCTTTCATGCTACCTTTTATTTGCTGTTTTCCGTTTCCTTGATGATGTTTTCAATGTAGTCGAGCTGTGCCTTGTCGCTCTTCAGTTCTCTCTCAAGGATTTTCTCCGCCACCTTTATTGAGATGTTGGCGATTTCGTTCTTGATCTCTGTCAATGCCGCCTTGCGTTCATTATCAATGGTTTCCTTGGCGGAATCGACTATGCGGTTTGTCTCTTCCGTGGCCTTTGCCTTCGCGTCTTCGATAATCTTGTCGCGTGTGGCGCGTGCCTCGGTGAGGATCTTGTCGCGTTCTTCGTGTGCCTCCTGGAGTATTTTCTCGTTGTCGGCCTGAAGCTGTCTCATCTCCTCGTGTGTGCGTTCGGCAAGCTCAAGGGCCTCGGTGATTTTCTCTTCACGTTTCTTCAGGGCTTTCCCGATGATTGGGAACGCGACTTTCGCGAGGATGATGAACACGATGCCGAAAGCAAGTGTCATCCAGAATATCAACCCGATTTCAGGTTTTATAAGTTCCATTTTTTATTTTTTAAGTTTTCCTTTCATTTTAAAAACCTCAGATTGCAACCAACCGTTGCAATCTGAGATTGTCCGCTTTTAGGCGATGGCGATGAGCAGGCAGACGACCACAGAGAAAAGTGCCACACCCTCGATGAGTGCTGCCGAGATGATCATGCTGGTCTGGATGCCGCCGGCTGCCTCAGGCTGACGTGCCATTGATTCCAACGCACTGCTGCCGATCTTGCCGATGCCGAGTGCCGCGCCGATTGTTGCGATACCTGCAGCGAGACCTGCACCCATCTTTGCCAACGGGGCCAGGTCAGCCGCCGCTTTTGCTACTTCTTGTAACATGACTAATAATGACATAATTTATAGTTTTTAAAGTTTAAAAGTTCAAAAGTTTTTTAAAGTTATGCGTCATATTCCTTTACTCTTTACTCTCTAATCTCTCATCCATGATGATGCTCTTCTTTACATGCCATCCCGAAATACAACGCCGAAAGCAGAGTGAAGACGTAAGCCTGGATGTACGCGACTAAAAGTTCAAGCACATCGACGAAGATGATGAATATCAGCGACAGCACCGACGCTCCGGCACCCCATGCCGCACCCATCTGCCCGAGGATGAATATCATGCTGATGAAACCTAAAACAACAATGTGTCCCGCCGTGATGTTCGCGAAAAGACGTATCGCGAGGACCAACGGCTTTGTCAGACAACCTACGAACTCGATTATTGGCATCAGCGGAATCGGGAGTTTCAGGAAAACCGGCACTCCGGGCGTGTTGAACACATCTTTGAAATATTCCTTGCTTCCGAAAATATTCGTGATTATAAAGGTGAACGTCGCCAAGACAGCTGTGACAGCGATGTTTCCCGTAATGTTCGCGCCGAATGGGAAGAACGGAATCAAGCCCAAAAGATTGTTGAAAAATATGAAGAAAAATACTGTTACCAAATAAGGTGTGTATCTGTCAACATGCTTTTCGTCGATGGATTTCCTCGCGATGTCATCCCTGACGTACACAAACAGCATCTCGAACAGCGACTGCAGACCTTTCGGTGCCTTCTCGCCGCGTTTCTTGTACGCGTTTGCCACGACGAGAAACAGAGTGACTAACAATGTGCACGAAATCAGGAGGCCGAAAACATTCTTTGTGATGGAGATGTCTATTGGCCTGATTTGTTCTTCTCCCTTGAGAATCACGACTTTGCCTTTGTATTTACCGTCTTTTGGAATGGAGAACACGACTTCATCGCCGCTGCCTTTTTCTGTGATTGAATATGTGTCGCTGTGCTGGAAATGCTTTGAGGAGAATGTGTAGAGATGACCTTCATTGTAAATGATGATTGGCAGATTGACGACGACATGCTTATCTTTCCATGTTAAAATATGCCATTGGTATGAATCGAGAATGTGCTCGAAAATCATCTCGCCTGCGTTGAATGGCTCTTCCGCCTTTTCTTGTTCTATCTCATCCGTCGCCGCACCTGCATACGTGCAAAATTGCATTCCGAAAATGAAACACATTAAAAATGAGATATTTATGACAAATCTGCAACTCTTCATTTTATAAAAAATTCTCAAAACATTTGAATTTGCAAGTTTACAAATTATTTTTCAAACATATAACAAAAAAAATAAAAAAATGACTGACATTTTGTCAGAATTATGTATTTTTGCATTTTGTAAAAAGAAATACACTTTATAAGATGAAAATATCATACAATTGGCTTAAACAGTACATTCAGTGCGATTTGCCTGCTGAAGAATTAGGTAAGACATTGACCGGAACAGGTCTTGAAGTTGAAGATTTGGAACGTTATGAGTCCGTCAAGGGCGGTCTCAAAGGTGTTGTCGTTGGGAAAGTCCTGACGTGCATCGACCATCCTAACTCCGACCATCTTCACATCACGACGGTTGACGTCGGTGCGGCGGAGCCTCTGCACATCGTATGCGGCGCTCCGAATGTCGCTGCCGGACAGACAGTGTTGGTTGCGACGATAGGCTGCGAACTTTGGAAAGGCGACGAGTCGTTCACAATCAAGAAAGGCAAGATCCGCGGCGAGGTGTCGGAAGGCATGATATGCGCTGAAGACGAGCTCCAGCTCGGCGAGTCACACGAAGGCATCATGGTGCTTCCCGACAGCTATGAAGCCGGCAAGCCAGCCTCGTTCTATTTCCCTGTGGAAGAAGACTTTACATACGAGATCGGACTTACCGCAAACCGCTCGGATGCGACATCGCACATCGGCTGCGACCGCGACATAGTGGCGGCACTCAACCATAAGAACCACACTCACGAATATAAGATCACACGGCCTTCGGTCGATGATTTCAAAGTCGAAAATACAAGCAACAACATTGATGTTGAAGTGGTTGACACAAAAGCATGTCCTCGCTATTCGGGCGTGACAGTCAGCGGAGTGAAGGTCGGTCCGTCACCGGCATGGCTCAGACACCGTCTCGAAGCCATCGGCCTCCGCTCAATAAACAACATCGTTGACATCTCAAACTACGTCCTGATGGAAACCGGACAGCCGCTTCACATATTCGATGCCGACAAGATAAAAGGCAAGAAAGTCGTTGTGAAATGTCTCGCAAAAGACACTCCTTTCACCACTTTGGACGGCGTGCAACGCAAACTCATCGACACTAACCTGATGATTTGCAACGCTGAAGAGCCGATGTGCATAGCCGGTGTGTTTGGCGGCCTCGACTCCGGCGTCACCGAGACGACAACCAACGTCTTCATCGAAAGCGCATATTTCAACCCGACATCAATCCGCAAGACAGCACGTTTTCATGGACTTCAGACCGATGCGAGCTTCCGCTATGAGCGCGGCTGCGACCCGAACATCACGGTTTACGCCCTGAAACGCGCTGCACTTTTAGTCAAGGAACTTGCAGGTGGAACTGTCTCTTCTGAGATAAAAGATGTGGTCAACGGCGACTTCACGCCGGTTCGCGTACAGCTGAAATTCGATTATCTCAATAGGATTGCAGGTCAGGCGATTGATAAGGAAGCCGCTGTCAATATCTTGAAAGACCTTGACTGCCAGGTGGTTGAACTTACCGACGCTTACGTTACAGTCGATGTCCCGACGTGCAAGGTCGATGTCTATCGCCCAGCCGACTTGGTTGAAGAGATCCTCCGCATCTACGGCTATGACAACATTGCTATCCCGACAAAAATCAACGCGAGTCTGAACGTCAACAACAAGCCTGATGCCGAGAAATTGCAGAAAGAGATCTCTATCATGCTGGCTGCCAATGGTTTCTACGAAATCATGAACAACTCACTGACGAAATCGGCTTACACCCGCGAACTCGACAGCTTCGACGAAGAGAAGAACGTGAAGATCATGAACCCGCTGAGCAGCGACCTCGATGTCATGCGCCAGTCACTGATGTTCGGCGGTCTCGAGAGCATCGCGAGAAACCAGAACTTCAAGACTTTCGACATGAAGTTCTTTGAATTCGGAAACACATACTCATATAATAAGGAAAATCAGCAGACCGACGAGAAACCGTTGAATCCGTACAGCGAGAACTTCCGTCTCGATATGCTTCTTACCGGAAATGACAACGCTGAGTCATGGAACACAAAGCCGCAAAGCCTTGGTTTCTACGACCTTAAGAAATATGTACTCGGCATAATCCACAAGCTCGGCATCAATGTCGAAGAGCTTGAGATGAAAGAAGGAACCGTGTCGCATTACGATTATTCAATCGTTTATTCGTTGAATGGCAGCGAGTTGGTCACTCTTGGCAAACTGAGCCAGAAGACTCTGAAGATCTTTGACGTGAAGAAGGAAGTGTATCATGCCACATTCGACTGGAACATGATTCTTAAGGTCGTAAAAGGCTTGAAGACCATCAGTTTCAACGCGTTGCCGAAGTTCCCGAGCGTGCGCCGTGACCTCGCTCTCGTCATGGATAAGAACGTCACTTTTGAGATGGTGAAGAAAGTGGCTATGACTGCCGAGAAGAATATCCTGAAGTCGGTCAACCTGTTCGACATCTACGAAGGCGACAAGATTCCGGCAGGAAAGAAACAGTATGCTGTCAGCTTCACTTTGCAGGACACACAGAAGACATTGACAGACAAGGTGATAGAAAAGACGATGGCAAGAATCCAGACATCTATTGAGCAACAGTTACAAGCCACGTTGAGATAATGGATATTCAAACGATAAAGCAACGATATAAGATCATAGGAAACGACCCCTATCTGAACCGCGCCATTGAGGTAGCGGTTCAGGTGGCGTCAACGGATCTTACAGTGCTGATTAACGGGGAGAGCGGCACCGGCAAGGATGTGTTTCCGCGGATTATCCATGACAACAGCTCAAGAAAACACGGACAGTATTTCGCCATCAACTGCGGTGCCATTCCGGAAGGAACCATTGACTCTGAATTGTTTGGACATGAGAAAGGTGCTTTTACCGGAGCTGTCGATTCCCGTAAGGGTTATTTCGAAGTGGCTGATGGCGGGACGTTGTTTTTGGATGAAGTCGGCGAACTGCCGTTAGCGACACAGGCCCGGCTGCTGAGGGTTCTGGAAAACGGAGAGTTCATAAAAGTCGGTTCCTCAAAAGTACAGAAGACTAACGTTCGTGTCGTCGCTGCCACAAATGTTGACATCCCTGAGGCGATAAAAAATGGCCGTTTCCGCGAAGACCTCTATTACAGGCTCAATACCATCCCGATCTCAATACCTCCGCTTCGCGACAGAAAAGGAGATATAATATTGTTATTCAAGAAGTTTGCGTTTGATTTTGCGGAGAAATACCATGAGACACCGATAAGTCTCACGCCGGAGGCCCAGCTGATGTTCGAAAGCTACCGTTGGGACGGTAACATCCGCCAGCTGAAAAACGTGACAGACCAGATCTCAATAATGGAGAAAGAGGAAAGGGTGATAACACCAGAAGTGCTGGCTGAATATCTGCCGAAGCAGACATCGTTGCCGATACTGGCTGGCGAGAAAGAACACGATTTCTCGGAGCGCGATATATTATATAAGGTGCTTTTCGACATGAAGAAAGACCTCATGGAACTGCGCAAGACCGTCGATGAACTCACAAACGGCAAGGTCACGGCGACAAGTCAGGTTGAGAAGACACAACCGTCGATTACTCAGATTTACGGCAAGGTGCTGAATGTGGCTGAAGATGAAGACACGCTTATTTTCGATCAGGCACAGGATGCTGAGGCCGAGTTTGTTCCTGCAAAACAAATCATCGACAGCCTGTCATTGCAGGATAAAGAAAAAGAGGTGATTATCAAGGCGTTGAAGAAATATAAAGGCAAACGCAGAGAGGCATCCAACGAGCTTGGCATAAGTGAGAGGACACTTTACAGAAAGATTAAGGACTACGGAATAGATATTTAATGAAAAAGATTCACACCTTATTAATATTAATAATCGCATTTTTGCTGACGGGTTGTGGCGTCTATTCTTTTACGGGTGCCAGCATTCCGGCGGAAGCGAAGACCGTTTCGGTGGCATATTTCCCTAATAACGCCAACTTGGTCCAGCCGATGCTGAGTAGCGTGATGACCAATACTTTACGTGATTATTTCATGAACCAGACGTCGCTGGCAGAGGTGGAAAACAACGGAGACCTCGCGATAGAAGGCGAGATTACCGGCTACTCCACATCTCCGACTGCAATCACCGGCGACCAGACCGCAGCGCTTAACCGTCTGACAATCACGGTGAACGTCAGGTTTTTCAACAAATACGACGAGTCGAAGAACTTTGAGCAGAAGTTTTCTCAGTACGAAGACTATTCAAGCACACTCGACCTTAACGCCGTCCAGGATCAGCTGATGGAGACGATAGCGGAGAAATTGTGTGAGGATATTTTCAACAAGGCAGTAGTGAACTGGTAATTATTGAGATTTAGAAAAAGAATTGCAAATTGGAACAGACAAGGTTAATGGGGCTGGTTGAGCATCCCGAAATGATTGAAGATCAGGATGTTGAAGAACTTGAGGTGATGCTTCGGCGTTATCCGTATTTCACTGTAGGGCAGACACTGCTTGCTGTCGGTCTGTACGGGAACGGCGACGAGAAGTCAAGCCGGCAGCTGAGGCTGGCGTCGTCGATGGTGCCGCACAGGAACGTTCTCCGGAAACTCTGCACACAGCTTCCGGATGAGTATGAAGAGGAGAGACGTGAAGACAAGGAAGTGACGCCGGAGATAATTCCGGAAAAGACGCTCGTGATCCCTGAAATAAACCTTGAGAGTGACACGGAAGAACTGAATCGGGAGGTGGCGCTTCTTGAAGAGAAAAAGAAGACACTTGACGAGCTGATGGCAATTATCGAGAACAAAATCGCTCAGCTGGAAAACGAGAGACAGGAGCCGGAGAAAGCACCGGAAAATTTGACAAAATCGGAAATTATTGACAAATTCATAGCAAAAAATCCGTCGATTTCAAGGCCGAAGCAGGAGTTTTACAACCCAATTTCGGCTGCACAAGACTCTGTCGTTGATCAAGAGAATATTGTAAGTGAAACATTAGCAATGATTTACGCTAAGCAAGGATACCTCGAAAAAGCAATTTCAATTTATGAAAAATTAATCTTGAAATTTCCAGAAAAAAGTGTTTATTTTGCAGGTCAAATTATTGGGTTAAAAAATAAGTTAAACAATTAATATTAAAGACGATGTACGTAACAATTTCAGTATTAATCCTTATCGTCAGTTTCTTGATGATGTTGGTCGTTTTGGTTCAGAATTCAAAAGGTGGTGGTCTTGTTTCAAACTTCTCATCACAGAATCAGATCCTCGGAGTACGTAAGACAACTGACTTTTTGGAAAAGGCAACATGGACACTCGCAGCATTGTTGGTGGTGTTCTGCCTTGCATCAAGTTTATCAATTCCTAAGAACGGTGTTCAGAGTGCTGGCCAGGCTGACACACAGATGCGCAGCCAGATTGAAAACACACTTCCGGCAGCACCGGAGGCACCTGTCGCGGAATAAATCAAACGAAGGAAATGATAAAAATGTCAGAATGTCACTCGTTCTGACATTTTTTTTTATTTTGTCAGTCAAACATCTTTGGAATGAAATTTGTTAAGCAGTGGCGTCAAAATCACAGAAACACAAACGATAAAATTAAACATAAAATCATGGCAAAATTGACAATCAAACCTTTAGCGGACCGCGTGGTCATTGAACCGGCAGCCGCAGAACAGAAAACAGCCAGCGGAATCATCATCCCTGACACAGCAAAAGAGAAACCACAGAAAGGCACAGTCGTCGCTGTCGGCCCTGGCACAAAAGATGTCCAGATGACAGTGAAAGTCGGCGATACAGTCATTTATGGCAAATATGCCGGCACAGAGTTCCATTTTGATGGCAAAGATTATATGATCATGCGTGAAAACGACATCATCGCAATAATCTAAGTGAAAAATTCAAAAGTTTATAAAGTAAAAAAGTAAAAAATCATGGCAAAAGACATATTATTCAATCTTGACGCACGCGACGGCCTGAAGAAAGGCGTCGATGCTTTGGCAAACGCAGTTAAAGTGACACTCGGACCTAAAGGCCGCAATGTCATCATCGAGAAATCATACGGCGCACCTCACATCACAAAGGACGGTGTGACAGTGGCAAAGGAAATCGAACTCGCTGACCCGATCGAGAACATGGGCGCACAGCTCGTGAAGGAAGTCGCTTCAAAGACTAACGACCTCGCCGGTGACGGCACCACGACAGCTACAGTGCTGGCCCAGGCAATCGTCGCCACAGGCTTGAAGAACGTCATCGCAGGCGCTAACCCGATGGACCTCAAACGCGGTATCGACAAGGCTGTTGCCAAAGTCGTCGCTTCATTGAAGGAACAGTCGGAAATCGTCGGTGAAAACGTCGAGAAGATCCAGCAGGTCGCTACAATCTCAGCTAACAACGACTCAACAATCGGCACACTCATCGCCGACGCAATGAGCAAGGTGAAGAAAGAAGGCGTCATCACTGTCGAAGACTCAAAAGGCATCGAGACATACGTTGACGTCGTCGAAGGAATGCAGTTCGACCGTGGTTACATCTCACCTTATTTCGTGACCGACACAGAGAAGATGGAAGCTGTCTATGACAACCCGTTCATCCTCATCTACGACAAGAAAGTCAGCGTGATGAAAGACCTCCTTCCGGTTCTCGAGAAGACTCTCCAGACAGGCCGCGCATTGTTGATCATCGCTGAAGACATCGACAGCGAGGCTCTCGCAACATTGGTTGTCAACCGTTTGCGTGGTTCGTTGAAGGTCGTCGCAGTGAAGGCTCCTGGCTTCGGCGACAGAAGAAAAGAGATGCTCGAAGACATTGCCATCCTCACAGGCGGCACAGTCATCAGCGAGGAAAAAGGCTACAAGCTTGAAGACGCTACATTAGCCGAACTCGGTTCTTGCGACAAGATCACCATCACGAAAGACAATACAACCATCGTCAACGGCCAGGGTGACAAGGAAAATATCCAGGCACGTGCAGCACAGATCAAGGCTCAGATTGCGACAACGACATCTGACTACGACCGTGAGAAACTTCAGGAGAGACTCGCTAAGATCGCTGGTGGCGTGGCAGTCATCCATGTCGGCGCAGCTTCGGAAGTCGAGATGAAGGAGAAGAAAGACCGTGTTGAAGATGCTTTGAACGCAACACGCGCAGCCATCGAGGAAGGCATCATCCCTGGCGGCGGCGTCGGCTTCATCCGCGCCATCAAGTCACTCGAGAAGATGAAAGGTGACAACGAAGACGAGACGACAGGTATCTGCATCATCAAACGCGCTTTGGAGGAGCCGCTCCGCCAGATCGTCGAAAACGCAGGTCTCGAAGGTTCAGTCGTTGTGAATAAAGTCAGAGAAGGTAAGGGCGACTACGGTTTCAACGCCCGCACAGAGACATACGAGAACATGCTCAAGACAGGTGTCATCGACCCGGTCAAGGTTTCAAGAGTCGCTCTCGAAAACGCAGCATCAATCGCCGGCATGTTGCTCACGACAGAATGCGTTGTCTCCAACCACAAAGAAGAAAACCCGGCACCCGCAATGCCACAGATGGGCGGCGGAATGCCAGGAATGATGTAATCTTCGGTTAAGAGATTATAGAGTAAAGTTAAGAGAGACTGGCGCCTGAGGAACAAAATCTACGGCACCAGCCTCTCTTTTTTATAAAAAACCCGCATTAAATCTGCGTGACTGAAACATTAGTGAGATTCGTGCGGTTCGTTATGGAAAACTATTCCATATTATATTGGTAACTTGCAATCTTCAGCGTGTCACCGTTGTCCTGCACTCGGCAGAATGAATATTCGAACTCGGTCTCCTCACCGAGCAGTTTCCTCAGTTCGCCAGCACTGAGATAACGGACGTTGTCTTCAAAGTAATTCTTCGCCTTCCTGTCAGCCTCCTCAATACATGCCTCATCGCTCTTGCCGTAAATGGAATAACGAAACGACGACCCAACGGCCTGTGCTCCATTATTGATGATATAGCTTTTCACAATGTCGAGGTCGGCAGTGTGATTGGATTGATAATGTGTGAGTTCACAGTTATACGTGACGATGACAGTCCTCGCCTGCTCGCACGAACAGCAGATGAAACATACTGCGAAAACCAATAATAAAGATGCTGTCTTTTTCATAACATTTTGTTTTGAAAAGAGGAGAGAACTCATTCATCTCTCCTCTCTAATCTAAACTCGGCTATCTCACGATTAGTTTCTGTGTCATTGTTCCGTTGACTTTCACGAAATAAACACCTGACTCAAGGTTTTCGATGGAAATGGTGGCTTCGTTGCCTGAAACATTGTGTCTTGCAACAGACTGGCCTGTAATATTGAACAGTTCGATGGTCTTAAGGTTGTTGCCTTCAATCTTTACCAGGTCTTTGGCCGGGTTAGGGAAGATGTTGAATGACAATGCGTTGACATCTTCGATTGCGTTAGGCATTGTGGTGAAGGGGACGAGTGTTATTGTGCCCCATTCGCCGTTTGCGTTAAAGCCCTGTGCGAAGCCATAGTATTCCGTTTCAGGTGAAAGTTCAAGCCATATCCATTCGCTGTATTCATAGTAAGGATACATGTCTTCCTGGATTATCTGGATAAGTCCCTCTTCGCCGATTTCTTCGTAATATGCCTTTTCGATAAGTCCGTAGTGGTATTCCGCTGTCTGGTCGTTAGGTGTGGTGTATGTCTTGACTTCTGTTGGTGAAAGCACCTCGACGGTCATCTCGATTTCTGAGACGCCGGGGCCGCCCGCTGTCGTTGTCGTGGCCGTGGCTGTCACCAGTTCGCCGAGGGTAGTGTCGGCGTTAACAGGAACGACGTAGATGGTGTATTCTGTTGCCGGAGCCTGATCGTCCCATGTGTATGTCACGACACCGGTCGTCTGGATGCCCCACTGCATGACGAGCTGTTCCAATGGTGTCTGCATCATCTGCACCCACATCGCCATTTCAGCTTCGGTGCCGATCATGTAATAATAAGAGGCGCAGTCTTCGTTAGGCGTGAAGGTCGCAGTCACTGTTGTGTTTGTCGTTGTGATGTCTGAGATCTCGACGCTCGCACTTGCCGGGCTTGTGCAATCGTACTCCTGAATGCCGTAATTTGCAAGTTGAGATGTGATTGACTGTGCGTTGCTTATTGGCCAAAGGTCTTTTATGACGATGGAACGGTCGGGTTTGATCAAAATCACTGTAGGATATGCGGGGATTCCATAGGTGCTGCAGATAGAACTGCCTCCGCCTGAAGTGCCGATGGTCGGGTACTCAACGCCATACTGGTTGCACCAGTTCTGGCATTGTGTGTCATTGTCTGATGGGCTGATTTCCATGAAGAACACATCGTGCATGTTGCAACCTAAAAGCTGGTAGGCTTCTACAACTTTCGGGCATGCCGAGTTGCAAGGGCCGCATGTGGTGTAGAAGAAATCGATGAGAACATACTGTCCGCCGTCGAGGATGTCGAAGAGATGCACTTCTGTGCCGTGGCAGTCTGTCGCCGTGAAATCTACGGCTTGATTAAGAGGCGTTTGAGCGAATACATTGACACTCAATAATGTAGCTAAAACAAAGGTAAAAAATTTTTTCATGTATTGAAAATTTTAGTTAATAAATTGATGATATTTTTCAAGTCGTAAAAATATAAAATTTTTCAATATTGACATCTGTTTTAATTATGAAAATCAAAATTTCGTATTTTTGCAGCCGATTTTATACAAACGAATAAGAGCAGATATAACCGTGTCGGCGGTTACATATCCGTGACGAACATACAAGGTTACACATCAATATGAGTGAAGAGAGACCGATCAGGAAGCGCGACCGCATAATCAAGGGGTTTTCGAAGTTGCTGAAAGAGGACAAGCTGAAAGCTGTTTCAGAGTACATTGAGAATCCCGGTGAGTTCATCGCTTTGCTGAAGAGTTTCTGGTATTCCGATGTCGAGAAACAGCGGCAGTTTGATGAGTTCA